>NZ_JBPKJK010000065.1:0-47659 GCF_051756985.1 Saccharothrix sabaoui | reverse complement strand
GTGGTCAGCATGGCCTCGCAGGTCCTGACGACCACGGCGGCGGCCTGGCGCTGGGCGTGGTCCAGGGTCGGGTCGGCGGTGTGGTCGCGCCAGCGGTTGAGGGTGTCGAGGACGACGTGGCGCAGTTCGGCGGCGGTGGGCTCGTACTCCATGCCCAGGCGGGTCGGCAGGTCGGTGCCGAGGCCGCCGACCAGGCGGGACGCCTCGGCCTCCAGGGACTCGGGCAGGCGGGTGCGGCCACCCTGGAGGGCGGCCAGCAGGCGCAGCTCGCGGAAGTCGTGGGCCGAGGCGAGGACGCGTTCCGCGGCGGCGGCCAGGGCGGCCGAGCCGGGCCGGGGCTCGGCCCGCAGCACGACGTCCAGGCCGAGCAGCGCGGACCGCGCCTTGAGCACGTCGCGCCGCTCGGTGAAGTACACGCCGATCGAGTCGCGCAGCTCGCCCAGGCCGCTGCGCTGCACGAGCTGACCGGTCAACTTGACCTGCGTGTCGAACCCCTGGCGGATCAACGTGGTGGTCAGCCGCACGCCGAACACGCCGAACCGGTCGACCAGGCCGCGCCGCACGGCCGGGTCCAGCCGCACGGGGAAGTCGTCGCCCACGAACCGGTCCGCGGACAGCAGGTGGTCCTCCAGCTCGGTGCGGGCCAGCGACGCCAGCGCCGACAGCGCGGCGAACTCCTCGGGGCGGGTGGTGCGCCCGGCGACCGCGAGCAGCCCGGCGACCGCGACCACGTTCTGGCACAGCGGTTTCACGGCCGCCTCGCGCCGGTAGCGGCGGGCGATCTGCTTGGCCGAGGACAGCGCGTCGATCCGGCCGCCGCCGATCTCGTCGGCGCGGGCCAGCACCAGCACGGTGTTCACCGGCGCGGCCCGCGCCACCGGGTGGTCGTGCGCGGTGCGCAGGAACCGCACGTCGTCGGTGTGCAGGTGCCGGGTCAGGTACAGCACGGCGTCGGCCTCGCCGTACACCTGCTCGACGGGCGCGCCGCCGGGCGTGTCGATCAGGGTGACGTCCCGCAGCGACCGCGACGGCCACTCGACCACGACCCGCTCGGCGTCCGGCGCGTCGACGAACGCCCGCCCGTCGCGCCGCACGACGGGCACCTCGTGCTGCCCGGCCCACGCCCGCGGCTGCTGCCCGTCGTGGTACCAGGTGGTCGCCCCGGTGGACGCGAACTCCTCGCCGATCAGCGCCCCGACCACGGTCGACTTGCCGGACCGCGGTGCGCCCGCCACCGCCACCCGCACCGGCTCGGTGAACCGCTGCCGGTGCCCGCGCAGCCACGCCACCGCGCGCGGGCTGTCCCGGTACAGGGCCAGCGCGTCCTCCAGCAGCGCCCACACCTCGTCGGCGAGCGAGACGGCACCGGTCACGCGCTGATCCCCAGCGGCGGGGCCTGGCCGCCCGCCAGCGCCTGCACGCGCTGGTAGAGCGTCACCAGGGCGTCCAGCTCGCGCTTGGCCTCGCGGTTGCGGCGCTCGCGCTCCGACGTGTCGTCCTGCACGGCGCGGCGCGCGCTGCGGGCCGACTCCAGCAGCGTCTCCTGCATCTCCTCGGCCAGCCGGGAGAAGTGGTTGCGCAGGTTGCGCTGCACGAGCCGGGTCGCGTCGCGGCAGTCCTTGCCGAACTTGATGAAGAAGTCGTCGACGTGCCGGGCGGCGGCGGCCTTGGCGGCGGCCTGGCGGCGGCGCAGCCGCTGGTCGCCCTCGTCCAGGATCGACTTCCCGCCGAACAGCGCGCCCGCGCCCAGCGAGATCGCGTTGATCAGCGGCATCCCGGCGAGGCTGGTGGCGAGGCCGAACATCAGCACGCCGCCGTAGGACCCCTTCAGGCCGGTGAACGCCTTCTGCGCCAGGCTGAACTCCTCGATCAGCGGCTTGTCCATCGGCGACACGCGGTCGAGCACGTCGTCCGGGAACAGCGACCCGGGCAGCAGGTCGTCGCGCGGCACGGGGAAGCTCTTGGCGACCTTCCCGGCCACCCACTCGGAGCGCTCCAGCAGCCAGGCGAAGTTCGCGGTGGCGGCCTCGGTGAGGTTGTCCTCCAGCCACTCCTCGAACTTCTCCCAGCCGAGCGACGGGTCGGCGGTCTCGAACGTCCGCTCGACCTCGCGCAGGATGCGCCGGGTCCGGTCGCGCAGGTCGTGCTCGACGTCCGAGAGCAGGTCGGCCATCTCGTCGGCCAGCACGGTCTGCCAGCGCGCGGACCGGCGGCGCAGCTCGTCGATGCGGCGCTGAGCCTCGTTCAGCGCGGCCAGGGTGTCCTCGGCGCGGCGCGAGCCCTGCGCGGACAGCTCCTCGCGGACCGGGGTGACGAGCTGCTTGATCGCGGACGCGGCGGTGACCGCGACGGACCGGCGGGCCAGCACGTCGGCGGCGGCCACGATGTCCTGCTGCACGCACGCCAGCAGCTCGGGGAACCCGGACTCGGCGTTGAGCGCCTTGTCGCCGGTCTTGGCGGCGCGCAGCCGCAGCGCGGCGGACACCGGGACGAGCTTCACGGCCACGCCCGCGCGGGCCAGGTGCGCCCGGTTGCGCTCCGCGACCCGTCGCCAGTGCGGCGTGATGTCGATCTTGGTCAGCACCACGGTGACGTTCGGGCACGACGTCATGACCTGCCTGAGCAGCTCCACCTCGGAGCTGGTCAGCTCGGCCGTCGCGTCGGACACCATGAGCACCGCGTCGGCCTGGAGCAGGGCGGCGAACGTGCTGGCGGTGTGCGCGGGCCGCAGGTCGCCGACGCCCGGCGTGTCGATCAGCACGAGGCCGGAGCCGAGCAGGGCGCGCGGGATGCCGACCTCGGCGCGCACCACGTCGCCGCCGAGGCCCCGGGCGGCGCTGCCCAGCTCGTCCAGCGGCACGGGGATGCGCTCGGTGGGGGTGTTCGCGATGGTCGCGCCCCGCACGAGCGCCGCGGACGGCGTCTCCGCGTGCTGCACGAACGTGGGCACGGCGGTCGTGTCGTCGTCGCCGACCGCGCACACCGGGGCGTTCACCATCGCGTTGACCAGCTGGCTCTTGCCCTGCTTGGGCTCGCCCAGGACGAGCACCCGGAGCTTCGGGTCCAGCTGGCGGGCGCGCTTCTCGCGCAACCGTTCGGCCAGGTCGGGCCGGTTGTGCGCGGCGCAAGCCCGGATCGTGTCGTCGAGCACGTCGAGCCAGGGCGCGGACATCACCCGGAAGAGTGTGCCGCCACTCGGGGGCGGAGCGAAAGCGAGGGCCGGCCCCGTCCCTCGGACGGAGCCGGCCCCCGGGTCCCGGATCGGCGTCAGAACAGCAGGTCGTCCACGCCGAGCGAGTCCACGACCGGCAGGTCGAGCCCGCCGACCGCGCCGTGGACCGTGCCGGTGACGTTGCTCACCACGTCCTCGACACCGGTCGTGTGCGCGACGGCACCCACCGTGTCGTGGACGGCGGTCAGCGGGGCGTCGCCGTCGAAGGAGTGGTGCTGCCCCAGGCCCTGGAAGGAGGCGTCCAGGTCGAGGGTGTCGTGCAGGCCGCTCGTGGGCAGCGAGCTGGTGAGGCCACCGGTCACGTCGCCGACCACGCCGTGCAGCGTGTCGAGCGAGCCGAACGCGGTGCTGGTCAGGCTGTCCGCGCCGGGCAGCGAGCCGGTGACCCCACCCGCGGTGGCGACGGCGCCGTCGAGGCCGCCGGTCGCCGTGGAGGTCAGGTCGGCGACCTGACCGTGAGCGGTGTGCAGCGTGCCGTCCAGGGTGCCGGTCACGTCGTTCACCGCGGAGAAGTCGCCCTGCACCGTCAGCTCGGCCGAGCCCGAGGCGTCGAGCAGGTCCCAGCTGGACACGCCGCCGAAGACGGTGAGGCCGTCGGCGTCCGCGCTGAGGGTGCCCGCCACGGCGGCCTTGACGTCACCGGCGCCGGTCGCGCCCGACAGCGCGATCTGGTCGGTGACGGCCTTGAGCCGGAAGATGGCGCCCGCGTGCCCGGCGTCGGCCAGGTCCAGCGGCAGGTCCTCCAGCAGCGGGCCGTCGAGAGCGGGCAGGCTCCCGGTCGGCACGTAGTCGAGGACCAGCGGGATGACTTCCTGCACGTCCAGGGCACTGATGTCGCCCAGGCCCGCCTTCGCCAGGGTGCCCGCCGCGTCGGCCTGGAAGTCGGCCAGCGCGGTCGGGTCGCTCAGCAGGTCGAGGACGAAGTCGTGCAGCGTGGTGGGGCTGGTGCCCATGTCTCTGTGCTCCAGGTCGGGGTGACGGGCGTCGGGGTGCGAGCGCCGGGTGCGGGCGTCGGGGTGGCGACCGCGGGGAGCGCGGGCCGGCAGGGGGAGCCCGGCGCCGGGGACGACGCTACGACCGGGGGGATCACCGGCCATCGGGGATTACTCCCAGTAGATACCGCATCCACGATGGGGTGATAGTCGTTCACTCCCTAGGGGATTAGGGGATGCGGTTGTGACCTCCTCGTGATCCCTGTAGGTGTTGCTCTTATCCCGATCGGGTGAGCAGAGGAGGCTCCGAGTTGCCGTACGTCCTCGGGGTCGACGTGGGCACGACGCGCACCGCGGCGGCCGTGTGCAGGTTGACCGGAGCCGGGCGGGCCGAACCCGAGCCGGTGGGCCTGGGCGGTCCGGGCGGCGGCGTGGCCTCGGTCCTCCAGCTCACCCCGCGGGGCGCGTTCGCCGTCGGCGAGCCGGGCGACCCGCGCTGCACCGCCACCGGGTTCGCCCGCCGGGTCGGCGACACCGTGCCCGTGGTCCTCGGCGGTGAGCCGTGCACGCCCGAGGAGCTGACCGCGCTGCTGGTCCGCTGGGTGGTCGACCAGGTCGCGGCCCGCGAGGGCGAACCGCCCGAGCACGTCGTGCTCGCCCACCCCGTCGGGTGGGGCCCGCACGCCAGGGGGCTCGCGCACCGGGCCCTGCGGGCGCTCGGCGTGGACGCCTCCCTGGTCCCCGAACCGGTCGCCGCCGCGCACAACCACGCGTTCGCCGGGCCGCGCGCCGGCGGGCCGGACGCGTTCCCGCACGGCCCGACCCCGCTGGGCGTGTTCAGCCTGGGCAGCCACGGTTCCGCCGCCGCCGTCGTGGGCCGGGACTTCGAGCTGGTGGCCGCGCTCGACGGCGTCGAGCAGCCCGCCGGCGCCGATTTCGACGACGCCGTGTTCGCGCACGTCCGGGCCTCCCTCGGGCGCGAGCTGGACGAGCTGGACGCCGACGACCCGCGCACCCGCGGCCTGTTCGCCCGGCTGCGGCGCGACTGCGAGGCGGCCAAGCGGCTGCTGTCCGGCACGGTGGAGACGTCGATCCCCGTGCACCTGCCGTCCGGGCGGGTCGACGTGCCGCTGACCCGGGCCCGGTTCGAGGAGCTGGTCCGGCCCGCGGTGGAGCAGGCCGCGGCGGCGTACGCGCGGCTCGTGGCGGGCGCCGGCGGCGTCGGGACGACCGTGCTGGTCGGCGGCAGCGCCCGCATCCCGCTGGTCGCGGCGGCCGTGCCGGGCCGGGTCGTGCTGGAGGCCGCCCCGGAGACCTCGGTGGTCAAGGGCGCGGCGCTGGCGGCCCGGCGGCTCGTCGTCGGCCCCGAGGTGGAGCCCGAACCCCTCGAGACGTCGGTGATGGTGCGGGACGACGACCCGCTGCTGCGCTTCCCCGTGGGCGGCCCGGACGCGGCGGACGCGGACGTCGCCGCGCCGCCACCGCCCCGCCCACCCGTCGACATCACGCCGCTGGACCTGCCGGAACGCCGCACGGTGAAGCGCGTCGTGCGCGCCCTCGCGGCCACCGGCGGCCGGCGTCGTGCCCGTGACCACGAGGACGGTCGTTGAGCCAGATCATGATCGCGCACCCGGTGTTGTCCGAGCAGGTCTCGGGGGTGCTGGACGCCGTCGCGGCCGGCGCGGCCCCCTGCCTGGGGATCGTCGCGCCCGGCGGGTACGGCAAGACGACCGTGCTGCGGGAGGTGGTGCGGGCGTGCGAGGACGCCGGCCTGGCGGTCACCGCCGCGGACGACGCCCACCTGCTGCCCGACGCCGAGCTGCTCGCCCTGCGCGCCCGCGTGGAGCGCGGTGACGACGCGGTGGTCGTGGCCTACCGGCCGTGGCCCCGGTCGCGGGCGCTGTCCGCGCTGGCCGAGTCGCTCGGCCGGGTCCGGCCCGCGCTGGCGCTGGAACCGCTCACCCGCGACCAGGTGCGGGGCGTGCTGCCCGCGCCGGCCCGCGGGTTCGCCGACTTCGTGCACCGGCAGACCGGGGGCGTGCCGCGGTTCGTGCGGCGCTTCGCCGGGATCACCGCGCCCGAGGTCACGCCGGAGGTCGTGGCGTCCTTCCGGGCCGACCTGGACTGGCTCGACGCCGACGTGCAGAAGTTCCTGCTGGCCGCCGAGGCGGGCGCGGCGCTGCGGCTCGACCTGCTCGGCGGGCTGCTCGGCGGCGACGTGGACGCGGTCGGCGACGTGATCGAGGCGGGCCGCGCCACCGGGCTGCTCGCGCCCGACGGCACGCTGCTGCCGGTCGCCCGGCTGGCCGTGGCCGCGCTGAGCCGCACCGACCGGCGCATCGCCGTGCGGCAGCGGCTCGCGGAGCTCCAGCTGCGCTCCGGCGGGCCGGTGCTGGAGCTGGTGCGGCCCCTGCTCGGGGTGGCCGGGCCGGAGATGGGCGCGGCGTTCCAGGCGGCGGCGGCCGAGGCGCTGCCGACCGACCCCGCGCTGGCCGCCCGGCTGCTCGCCGCCGTCGGCTCGCCGTCCGCGGAGGTGGCCGTGCGGCGCGCGGTGGCCTCCGCGATGGCGGGCGACCTCGACGCCGCGCTGCGGCTCGCCGACCAGGTCATCTCGTCCGACCCGGCGCACCGGGGCCCGGCGGCCGAGGTCGCGGCCATCGCCCTGGCCCACCGCGGCCAGCTGGCCCGCGCCACGGAGCTGCACCGCTGGTCGCCCAGCTCGACGTCCACCGCGTTCGCGGTGATCGGCGAGGTCGGCACGGGCCGGCTGCCGGCCGAACCCCTGCCGGTCGCGCCGCCCACGATGCTCGACGGCGGCGCGTCGCTGATGGCGCAGGGCGTCGTGGAGTCCGTCACCGGGGCCACCACCACCGCGCTGTCCACGCTGGTCCGCGCGGCCGGGCTGCTGGAACCGGCGGGGCGCGCCGTGCTGCTGCCGGACTCGCCCGCCGCGCTGGCCGCGCTCGTCGCGCTGCACGGCGGCGAGCTGCCGGTCGCCGAGTCCGTGCTGGACCGGGCGGTGGCCACCTCGCTCGGCGGCGCGCTGATGGGCGTGCGGCACCGGCTGCTGCGGGCGTGGGTGGCGATGCTGCGCGGCAACCTGACCCAGGCCAGGGAGACCCTGGTGGCGCTGCGCAAGGCCGGTCGCCCGCTGGAGCCGCGCGACTGGGTCTTCGCGGTGGCGCTGGAGGTCGGCATCGCCCGGCGCAACAGCGACCTCGCCACGCTGCGGCGCACGTGGGAGCAGGCGTGCGAGGCCGTGCTGCGGCACCCGGTGGACCTGTTCACGTTCCTGCCGCTCGGCGAGTTCGCGGCGGCGGCGGCCCGGATGCGCGACCAGCACCGGCTGGCGCCGCACCTGGCCGAGGCCCGGCGGCTGCTGCACGCGCTCGGCGACCCGCCGCTGTGGGGCGTGCCGCTGCACTGGAGCGCGCTGCACGCCGCCGTCACCGCCGAGGAGACGCCCGCCGCCGAGGAGCACGCCGCGTCGCTGGCCGCGGTCAAGGACCGCAGCCGCTACGCCGGGGTGGTGTCGTCGGCGGCGGACAGCTGGCTCGACGTCCTCGCGGGCCGGGTCGACGCCGACCGGGTCGAGGACGCGGCGCGCGGCCTGCACGCGGTCGGCCACTGGTGGGACGCGGCCCGGCTGGCCGGGCAGGCGGCGATCCGCACGTCCGACCGGGCGGCGATGGTGCGGCTGCTGGACTGCGCCCGCCTGCTCCAGGGCCGCCCGGCCGGCGGCACGACCCGCGCCAAGGCCCCCGAGCCGGTGGTCGAGCACGACGGCGGCAAGCTGAGCGACCGCGAGCGCGAGGTGGCCGAGCTGGTCGTGCGGGGCATGACCTACAAGCAGGTCGGCGACCGGCTGTTCATCTCGGCGAAGACCGTCGAGCACCACGTGGCCCGCATCCGGCAGCGCCTGGGCTGCGGGAGCCGGGCGGAGCTGCTGGACCAGCTCCGCCAGATCGTCGGCTGACCCCGCGGGTCCCGCCCCGGTCGTGCCCGGGTCGGTCGTGCCCCGGTCAGTCGTGCCCCGGTCAGTCGTGCCCGGGTCGGTCGTGCGGCGTGCGGGCGCGGTCGTCCGGGGCGGTCCGGGCCGAGTGCAGCAGGACCAGGCCGAGGCCGGCGACCACGAAGTTCTGGAACGCCGGGGCCAGGCCGTTCCAGTCCTTCGACTGCCACATCACGAACCACTCGCCGCCGATCGCGATGAAGCCCGCGCCGAACAGCAGCGCCTGCATCACCCAGCCCGTCGACGACAGCTGCCGGGCCACCGCGTCCCGCCGGCGCAGCCACATCACCAGCGCGGCCACCATCACCAGGGCGACCACCACCTCCCACGCGATGATCAGCACGTAGGCGATGGTGACGAGGGTCGGGCTGGTGATGGCGCGCCACGACGTCCTGGGCGAGCCGAACGTGGTGTCCATGGCGAACACGTGCTGCACGAACGCGTGGTTGGTCTCGTAGTCGGTGATGTTCCCGAACGCGACGAGGACCATGTAGAGCGCGGTGACGCCGGTCAAGGCCGCGATCGCCGCCCGGGGGCTCCCCACCCTGGAAAGAAGACGCATGTCCGGCAACCTAGTCACAACCCGGGGGAAGTCCACGAAAACCGGTGCCCGCCGGCGGGCTTCCGTGCGGTCCGGCCCCGCGCGGGTTCGGGGTCCCCGCCGGCAGCGGGCCGACCGGGGCGGTCAGGTGCGGGGCAGTCGGGGGGCCGGGCGTCGGGGGGCCGGCCGTCAGGGGCAGGGCGGCTCGTAGTCCAGCTGCGGCAGGTGCTCGCGCCACTCGTCCTCCGGCAGCACCCCCTGCGTCGTCGCGCAGATCCGGTCCTCCGCGTGCCCCGGGTCCAGGTCCCAGACCCGGATCGTGCTGTCCGTGCTGCTGGAGCCCAGCCGCGTGCCGTCCGGGAAGAACTCCAGGTCGCGCAGCGCGCCGTCGTGCCCGGTCACCGTCTCGCCCAGCGGCGCGGGCCGCAGCGGGGTGCGCACGTCCCACAGCCGGATCGTGCGGTCGCCGCCGCCGGAGGCGAGGGTCCGCCCGTCCGGGCTGAACTCGACCGCCACCACGCTCTCCACGTGCCCGGTGATCGGCGACCCGATCTGCCGCACCCGGTTCGGCGCGCTCAGGTCCCACAGCCGGATCGAGCTGTCGTCCCCGGCGGTCACCAGCGTCCGGCCGTCCGGGCTGATGTCGCCCGCGCGCACCGCGCCCGAGTGCCCGGTCAGCGGCTGCCCCAGCGGCTGCGCGCCGGCCGGGTCGGCGGTGCTCCACAGCCGCACGGTCTGGTCCGCGCCCGCCGTGACCAGCGTCCGGTCGTCCGGCGTGAACCCGGCGTAGTAGACGTACCCCTCGTGCCCGACGAGGGGTTGCCCGAGCCGCACCGGGTGCTCCCGGTCGGCGATGTCCCACAGCTGCACGGTCTCGTCGTCGTGCCCGGTGAGCAGCACCCGGCCGCTGTGGCTGAACGCCACCGGCGAGCTGTACCGGGTGCCCGGCTCGATCGACCCGCCCAGCGGTCGCGGCGCCGCCGGGTCGGCGAGGTCCCACAGCCGCACGACCTTGTCGCTCACGGTGGCGAGCGTGCGGCCGTCGTCGCTGAGCGCCGTCGCCCACACCGGCGCGCCGTGGTCCGCGCTCCAGACCGGGACCGGCCCGCCCGCCGCGGTCGTGTCCCACACCCGCACCAGCCGGTCCTCGCCCGCCGACACCAGGTGCCGCCCGCCGGGCAGGACGAGGGGCCCGGTGGTGCGCGCCGCGTGGCCCACGAGCACGTCCCGCGGCAGGGACCACAACCGCACCGCGGCGTCGTTGCCGCCGGTGGCCAGGGTGAGCCCGTCCGGGCTGAACGACACCGCGTACACGGGGCCGCTGCGGCTGCTCAGGGGCCGGCCGAGCTGGAGCGGGTGCGTCGGGTCGGTGACGTTCCACAGCCGGGTCGTGCCGTCGTGGCTGGCCGAGGCCAGCACCCGCCCGTCCGGGCTGAACGCCACCGACCACACGCCGCTGGTGTGCTCGGTCATCGGCCTGCCCAGCGAGCGCGGCACCGCCGGTTCGGCCACGTCGTACAGCCGCACGGACCAGTCCTCGCTGCCCGCCGCCAGCACCCGCCCGTCCGGGCTGAACGCGAGCGAGCGCACGATCCCGTCGAACCCGGTGATCGTCCCGCCGAGCTGCCTCGGTCGCGCCGGGTCGCGCACGTCGAAGATCACCGCGGTCCGGTCGTCGCCGCCGGTGGCCAGCAGCGAGCCGTCCGGGCTGAACGCCACCGAGCGCACCTGCCCGGTGTGCCCGCCCAGGGGGTCGCCGAGCCGCGCCGGCCGCGCCGGGTCGGTCACGTCCCACAGCCGGGCCGTGTGGTCGGCGTTCGCCGTGACCAGCGTCCGCGAGTCCGGCGTGAACGCGAGCAGGTAGACCGTGCCGTTCCCGCCCGCCAGCGGCTGCCCCAGCGAGCGCGGGTTCGCCGGGTCGGTCACGTCCCACAGCCGCACGGTCGCGTCGTCGCCCGCGGTGGCCAGCGTGCGGCCGTCGGGGGAGAACACCGCCGAGGTCACCCAGCTGCGGTGGCCGACCAGGGGCGAGCCGAGGGGTTTCGGGTGGTCCGGGTCCCGCAGGTCCCACAGCCGCACGGTGTCGTCGTAGCTGGCCGACGCCAGCGTCCTGCCGTCCGGGGAGAACGAGGTCAGGTAGACCGCGCCGGTGTGGCCCTCCAGCGGGGCGGACAGCGGCGAGCCCTGCGTGGACAGCAGCCGCGTGCGCACGTCCGGGTCGTCCGGGCGCATCCGGTGCGCCACCAGGTCGAGCTGCGCGGACAGCGACGGGTCGCTCTCCCGCAGCCGGTCGGCCTCGGCGACGACCTGCCGGAACACCGCGTCGTCGCGCTGCCGCACGGCCAGCACGGCGGCGGTGCCCGCGATGACCGCGAGCACGACGACGCACGCCACCGCCGCCCGCCTGGCCCACGCGGCGCGCCTGCGGTGCTGCGTCGAGACGGCCAGGAAGTCCTGCGCGGTGCCGGTCAGGCCCTCCGGCCCGGCCGCGTCCGCCCAGTGCCGCGCCGTCTCCAGCCGCGCGCCCCGGTACAGCAGCGACGAGTCGCGGTCCTGGGCCGCCCACGTCGCCGCGTCCTCCTCCAGCCGCTGGCGCAGCAGCTGGCCCTCGCGGTCCTGGTCGATCCAGCTGCGCAGCCGGGGCCACGCCTGGAGCAGCGCCTCGTGCGTGATCTCCACCGAGCCGGCGTCCAGCGTCACGAGCCGGGCGCGGGCCAGCACCTCCAGCGCCTCCTCGCCGGCCGCCCGGTCCGCGGCCTGGTCGACCAGCTCGTGCCGGGTGGAGCGGCGGCGCGTGTCCTGGGTGTCCTCGCCGACGCGGACCAGCCGCAGCAGCAGCGGGCGCGCCGCCAGCTGCGCGCCCGGCGCGAGGTCCGCCCACGCCCGTTCCGCGGTGGCCGCCACCGCGCCCTGGATGCCGCCCGCCGCCCGGTAGCCCGCGATGGTGAGCTTCCCCGACTGCCGCCGCTGCCACGTCGCCAGCAGCGCGTGCGACAGCAGCGGCAGCGCGCCCGCGTCGTAGGCGCCCTGGCCGCCGCGGGTCTGCGCCCGCCCGCTGCGCACGCCCAGGTCGCGCAGCATCAGCTCGACCAGGCCGGGTTCCAGCTGGAGCCCGGCGGCCTTCGCCGGCCGGGACACGGCCTCGCGCAGCTCCGCCGACGTCATCGGGCCGAGCACCATCTGCCGGTCCTGGAGGGCGTCGGCCAGCTCCGGGAACGCCAGGCACCGGCCGTAGAAGTCGGCCCGCACGCCCACCAGCACCAGCGCGGGGGGCGTGCCGCCGGGGGTCGCGGGCGTGCACGCCACGGTGAGCGCCTGCACCAGCACCTGCACCCGGAGCTCGTCCCGGGACAGCGTGAACGCCTCCTCGAACTGGTCGACCACCACCACGACCCGGTCGGCGCCGTGCCGCGCCGCGTACGCCGCGAAGGCCGCCCGGATCTGCGCGGCGAACCGCAGCACGCCCATCAGCGCCTGCCCGAGGTAGGTGTCCACCCCGCCCTGGCCGAACGCGGGCACCTCGGCGTCCATGCCCTCCAGGCCGATCGCCACGTCCAGCACGCCGGTCAGCTCCGGCACCGCGCGGACCAGCTCCTCCACCGGGTCCGCGCCGGGCGTGACGACGACCGTCGGCCATTTCTCGGAATTCGGCACCGCGAGCGCGCCGTCGCGGATGGCCGGTATCACGCCGGCGCGCACCACGGACGATTTCCCGGCGCCCGAAGCGCCGACCAGCATCACTATTCCGCCGGTTTCCGCGGCGCTCCCCAATCGGGACACGAGAGCGGCCGTGCTGCGTTCCCGGCCGAAGAACCAGTTCGAGTCCTCCGCCTGGAAAGCGGCCAGTCCCCGATAGGGGCAGACGCCGATTTCCCCGGAACTGGGCGGCTCCTCGTCCGCGCCCGTCGACACCGGGCTCGCCAGCGCCTCCTCCCACAGCGCGCGCCACGCGTCCAGGTCGTACAACCCGGCCACGGGGGGCTGCGGGCGGGCCTTGCGGGCCTCGCCGATGAGGACTTCCAGGACTACCGAGAGTGCCGAGAACCGGGCCGGGACGTTGCGCCCGCGCCGCCAGTCGCTGACCCGCTGGGCGGTCGCCCGGACCGGTCTGCCGCGCTCGTCGGTGCGCCGGGCGCGGGTCGCGGACTCGGTCACCCGCTTCAGCGGGGGGTCGCCCGCCTCGGCGTAGAGCAGCGCGAACCGCTCGGCGAAGACGGTGCGGGGACCCGACCCCTGACCGGAACCAGCCATCCGCGGCGTGCCTCCTCGGGTCCGGTCTTCCGGACCGGAAAACCAGGTGTGAGCGCGTGAACAGGTCGTTCGTGGACCGGTGGTGCTCCAGGAAGTCCACCCTAACGACTTGTGCTGACAAGCTGTCGAAGACGTTCCGGTGGCGTCGTCGAGTTGTGCGGAGGGACCGGTCCAAGTGGTTTCGCAGACAACCAACGGAAGTGGCGGCAGATTCCCCGCTGAGGGGTCCTGGGGGTCTTCTCAGCGGACGGCGCCGAACGCGCCGGGTCGGTGGAACGGTTCAGCGACCTGTCGTGCCGACCTCGACCGCGGCTGACCCGATCGGCGTCGCGCCGGTCACGGCCCGTGAGGACCGGGATGTCACCGGTGGAGCACGGGTCCGCCCGATCCCGCGGACCGTCCTCGACGGCCACCGGCGGGATCGGGCCGGGGCGGGGCCGGCGCCGCTCGCCGGGACCACCGCCCCGACCTCGGTCTAGTCCCGTGTGAGGGGGAGTCCGGCGCGGGGGTGTTCCGGCGCCGGGACGGTTCTCGGGCGTGTCTGTTCCTACCGGCGCGTTCCCGCCGGCGAGTTCGCGCCACACCGGTCGGAAAACGGGCCGCCGTTCGAGCGCGACGGCCCGACGAGCGGGATTCCGGGTGTGCGCGGAATGCCGCGCCGTTCTCACCCGGCGACCACCTCCGGTTCCGGCTTCGGTTCCGGCTTCGCCCGCGGACCGCGACCGCGCCCGCGTGCCCGGTCCCGTTCCAACCACCACTCGACGGCCAGCAGCGGCACGAGCATCCCCAGCCACCCGGACAGCCCGGAGATCGCCTGGGCCAGCGCCACCTCGCTGCCGCCGAACGCCGTGTCCAGCTCGGCGGGCAGCGTGAGCGAGAACAGGACCGCCCAGAACCGGTTCGAGATGATCGCGACGGTGAGCGCGAAGCTGCGCAGCGCCCACCGCCGGTGGTCGGCGACCCGCCGCTGCCGCGCCATCCGCACGGCCGCCACCGTGAACGCGAGCCACAGCACCGCCTGGAGCACGTTGCCCACCCGGTTGACCGGGCCGAACGGCGTCACCGCGCCGATGGCCAGCGCCAGCACCCCGGCGGGCAGCACGCCCGCGAAGACGTAGGTGCGGCCGAGCCGCCGGTGCCACGCCGGGTACCGCCGCCGGAACGCGGGCCACACCTGGAACACGCAGGTCAGGATGGCCACCGAGCCGAAGACGACGTGCACGGCGAGCGCCGGGTAGTACCAGGCGTGCCGCTCCGGCACCGGGACCCGCGACAGCGCCGGGTCGAAGGTCAGGTAGGGCGGCAGCGAGAACGCCACGAACGCCACCACCAGGAACCCGAGCGGCCCGACCCAGGGCCGCCGGTACCACGTTGCTTTCCCCATGGGCCCACCGTGGCGGGTGCCGCTGACGGGCCGCGCACCGTTCGCGCACCGACCCCCGTCAGCGGCGCACCGGGGTCCACCGACAAACTTCTTTGTCTTGACAGCTCAAGTTGTCGGTGGGAGGGTTCCCCCATGCTCGACGTAGCGGTGATCGAGGACCCGGCCACGGCCGAGGTGACGCTGGACCCGGTGCGGGTGAGGCTGCTGGCCGAACTGGTCGAGCCGAACTCGGCGACCACGCTGGCGGCCAAGGTGGGGCTGCCCCGGCAGAAGGTCAACTACCACCTGCGCACGCTGGAGCAGCACGGGCTGGTGGAGCTCGCGGAGGAGCGCCGCCGGGGCAACATGACCGAGCGGGTCATGCGCGCCACGGCCGCGTCCTACGTGATCTCGCCGGTCGCGCTGGCCGCCGTGCAGCCCGACCCGGAGCGCGCGCCCGACCGGCTCTCGGCCCGCTGGCTGCTGGCCGTCGCGGCCCGCCTGGTCCGCGACGTCGGCAACCTGCTCACCGGGTCCGCCAAGGCCGGCAAGCGGGTCGCGACCTTCGCCCTCGACGGCGAGGTCCGCTTCGCCTCCGCGGCCGACCGCGCGGCGTTCGCCGAGGAGCTGGCGGTCGCCGTCACCGGCCTGGTCGCCAAGTACCACGACGAGGACGCCGGGGGCGGTCGCCCGCACCGCGTCGTCGTCGCCGTCCACCCCAGCATCCCGAAGGAGTGACCGTGGGTCACGCGTTCAAGGCCGTCGACGAGGCGGACCTCCCCGGCGTCACGCCCGAGCAGGTGTGGGAGGCCGTCGCGACCGGCCCCGGCATCGACTCGTGGTTCATGGGGACCAACGAGGTCGAGCCCGGCGTCGCGGTGAGGCAGGCGTTCGGCGGGTACCGGCCGACCCACCCGGTCACCGCGTGGGAGCCCGGCGAGCGCCTCGCCTACGGCGGCGAGGAGGAGCCCGACGGGCGGTTCGTCGCCTACGAGTTCCTGATCGAGGGGCGGGACCGGGGCAGCACCGTGCTGCGCGTGGTCACCAGCGGCTTCCTGCCCGGCGACGACTGGGCGGACGAGTTCGAGGCCATGTCGGCGGGCGGGGAGATGTTCCGGCGGACCCTCGTCGCCTACCTGCGGCACTTCGCCGGGCGCGCGGCCCGGCCGGTCACCGCGTTCGGGCCCGCCGTCGACGACTGGCCTGCCTTCCGCACGGCCCTGGGCCGGCGGCTCGGCCTGGACCGGGCGGCGCGGACCGGCGACGAGGTCGTGCTCGACGGCATGCCCGGCGTCGTGTACTTCGCGAACGGGCAGACCGTCGGCATCCGCACCGACGGCGCCCTCTACCGCTTCTTCCGGGGCATGCCCGCCTCGGTGACGGCGATGCACCACGTGTTCACCGACGACCACCGCGACGAGCGGACCTGGTCGGCCTGGCTGGGGGAGACGGCATGACCACGACCGCGGGCACGACCACGGGCACGGTCCACTCGGAGGACGGCACCGCCATCGCGTACAGCCGCACCGGCTCCGGCCCGGCGCTGGTCGTCGTGGACGGCGCGCTGTGCCACCGCGGGTTCGGGCCGTCGCGGGCGCTCGCCGAGGCGCTCGCCGGCCACTTCACCGTCTACACCTACGACCGGCGCGGCCGGGGCGGGAGCGGCGGCGGGGCGGAGCGCGACGTGCGGCGGGAGGTGGAGGACATCGCGGCCCTGGTCGAGGAGGCGGGCGGGTCGGCGCACCTGTTCGGCATGTCCTCCGGCGGCACGCTGGTCGCCGAGGCCGCGCACCGGGGCGTCGCGGCGCGGCGGATCGCGGTCTACGAGTCGCCGATGGTGGTCGACGGCTCGCGCGCGCCGATGGACCCCGACCTGCCGGCGAGGGTGGAGCGGGCGGTGGCCGAGGGGCGCCGGGGCGAGGCGGTCGCGCTGTTCATGCGCTACGTCGGCACGCCGCGCCTCGTGGTCGCGCTGTTCCCGCTGCTGCCGCCGTGGAGGAAGCTCAAGGCCGTCGCGCACACGCTGCCGAACGACTTTGCGCTCGTCGGCGAGTTCCAGCGCGGCACCCCGCCGGCCGCGGACCGCTGGGCGGGCGCCCGGGTGCCGGCGCTGGTGATCGCGGGCGGCAAGAGCCCGGAGTACCTGCGCACCGCGCAGCGGCACCTGGCCGACGCCCTGCCGCACGGCGAGCTGACCGTCCTGCCCGGACAGACGCACATGGTGAAAGCCGCCGCCACCGCGCCGGTCCTGGTGGAGTTCTTCACCCGCTGACAGCGCCCGCACCCCGTCGGTCCACAGCAGACTTGTCCACTGTGGACCGATCGTGCACGTCAACGGCCGCGCCCGTGCCCACCGCCCCGGAGGCGCGCGGGCGCGGCCGTCGTCGAGCTGCGGCCGTCGGGCTACGGCTTGCGCCCCACCCCGCCCGCGATGCAGTAGCTCACCGCGTCCAGCTCCTTGAGCCGCGGGCCGTCCGGCCACCAGTCGGCGCAGATGGCGATGCCGGGGTCGACCATCTCCAGGCCGCGGAACAGCCCGTGCAGCTCGCCCATGGTGGCGAACCGGCCGCTGCCCATCGGCGAGTGCAGGAAGGTCTCCTCCATCCGCCGCGCGATCGCCGAGTGCTCCTCGGTCTCCGGGTCCAGGAAGTGCGAGATGCCGACGAAGGAGCCGGACGGCAGGGCGTCGACGTACTCGGCCATGATCTCGGCCGTGGTCGGCGACGTGCCGTTGTAGTGGTGCAGCGTGCCCATCTGGAAGAACGCGATCGGCTCGGAGAAGTCGATGTGCTTGCGCACCACCGGGTCGTTCAGGATCTCCTGGGGCTTGAAGATGTCGGCCGCCGAGAAGTGCGTCTGGTCGTTCTCCTCCAGCAGTGCGCGCCCGTGGGCCAGCACCACCGGGTCGTTGTCGACGTAGACGACTCGTGCGTCCGGGTTGATGCGCTGGGCCACCTGGTGGGTGTTCTCGGCGGTGGGCAGGCCCGAGCCGCAGTCGAGGAACTGGGTGATGCCCGTCTGGCTCGCGACGAACCGGGTGGCGCGGATGAGGAAGCTGCGGTTGTCCACGGCCAGCGTGGCCGCTTCGGGCGCCACCTGCTGCACCTGGCGCAGCACTTGGCGATCGATCTCGTAGTTGTCCTTGCCATTGAGGAAGGCGTCGTAAACCCTGGCGATACTGGCCTTGGTGGTGTCGATGTAGACCGGGGCGGCGGCGTCCGAGGACGTACCCGACATTGTGTTGACCTCGCATTACGGGGGGAGAAGGGGCGATGTTGTGTGCACCGCGTCACAGTCCGCTCGGCGTAAGGGTATGGGCTCGACGAGTGAGCGGGCCTCGGGTACGCGTGACGGCGAGATCGGGGGTGTACGTTCAGTGACGATGCGAGTTCGCCCACCTCGCGCGCAACCGCTGTTCGGGTGGACGGGGCACGACGGTCGGGAGGAGTGGCGATGGTGACGGTAGAGCCGACGCCCGAACGGGACAGCGGTCCGACCGCGCTGCGCATCGTGCTCGGCGCCCAACTGCGCAGGTTGCGCGAGGCGGCCGAGATCACCCGCGCGGACGCCGGGTACGCGATCCGGGGCTCGGAGTCGAAGATCAGCCGGATGGAGCTGGGCCGCGTCGGGCTCAAGGAGCGCGACGTCCAGGACCTGCTGACCATGTACGGCGTCACCGACGAGGACGCCCGCGCGAAGTTCCTGGGGATGGTGCGGCGGTCGAACTCGCCGGGCTGGTGGCACCGCTACTCGGACCTGCTGCCGGACTGGTTCCAGGACTACGTGGGCCTGGAGGAGGCGGCGGTGCGCATCCTCACCTACGAGACCCAGTTCGTGCCGGGCCTGCTCCAGACCGAGGAGTACGCGACGGCGGTCGTGAGCAGCGGTCGGCCGGAGCTGGCCGGGCCGGCGGCGAAGCGCCGGGTGTCGCTGCGCATGCAGCGGCAGCGCATCCTGGCCCGACCGGGCGCTCCCCGGGTGTGGGCGGTGATCGACGAGTCGGTGGTGCGCCGGCCCATCGGCGGCCGGGCGGTGATGCTCCGGCAGCTCGACCACTTGCTGTCGGTGACCAAAGAGGGTCCGGTCACCCTCCAGATCGTTCCGTACCAGCTCAGCGGTTACGCAGCGGAGGGTCCGTTCACGATGCTGCGGTTCGGTGAGGCCGACCTGCCGGACATCGTGTACCTGGAGCACCTCGCGGGTGCGCTGTACCTCGACAAGCTGGAAGAACTGGAGATCTACAGCCGGGTCTTCGACCGGCTGACGGTCGACGCGGAGACGCCCGACCGCAGCCGCCAGTTCCTCGCGAAGGTCCGAGCGGAGCTGTAGGGGGTCCTCCGTCCGGGGGAGATTTCACCCTGCATCTGCACGTGCATTTACCCGTGCGTGGCTCACTGCTACCGTCTGTGCACAGCCAGGTGCACGTGCAGATGCACCACTTCTCGTGGAGGGTGGCGTCGATGGTCGGCAGAGTCCACAACGGCATGTCCGCGGCCGAGCTCGTCAACGTGTCGTGGCGCAAGAGCGCCCGCAGCGGCAAGCTGGGCAACTGCGTGGAACTCGCCAGGCTCGGCGACGGCGACATCGCCATGCGCAACTCCCGCTTCCCCGACGGCCCGGCGCTGGTCTACACCCGTGCCGAGATCGCGGCTTTCGTTGCGGGAGCGAGGGACGGGGAGTTCGATGACCTCCTCGACTGACCACCCCTCCCGCACGACCTTCCAGCTGCGCGAGCTGATCGCGCGCGGTTTCCAGTTCCTCCACCCGCGGGACGCCAGGGGAGAGCTCGCGGCCGTGGTCGGGGTGCGGGCGCACCACGCCGTCATCGACGTCGTCCGCCTGCACACCGAGGACGACGCGGTGGCCATGAGGATGCCCGCCGACGAGGTGAACGTCCTGTCCCCCAGTCGTTTCTCCTGGCGCAGGCGAGGTCCGGCGACGAGCGTGCTGGAGGAGCTGCTCGAACTGCCCGACGACCGGATCGCCTGACGGACCACCCGTCCGCGCCGCGGTGGCGGACGGGCCGAGGGGTGCCCCCCAGGCCCCTCACCGGCGAACCTGACCTGGAGACGCAGCGGGAGTCGACTCCGCGCCCGATGTCGACGCCACGCTCGGAGCGCAACTCCGTGTTCGTCGCGATCGGCGCGGGGACCGAGGTCGGCTTCGGTCCCCGCGTCGCTGTCACCCCGCCCCGCTGTCACCCGCCCCGCGCGGCCGGTTTCCCGGTCAGGGGCGGCGCAGCCCGGCCAGCACGACCATCAGCCCGCGCCGGAACTCGTCGACCGGCGGCACCGCCCGCGCGGCGTTCGCGGTCTCGGCCAGCAGCGGGTGCTCCGCGGCCACCGCGTCCACCGCCCCCGCACCCGTTCCCGGCGGGCTCCGGTGCTCCAGCTCGACCGCGCCGATGAGGTAGCCGAGCAGGGCGCGTCCCGCGATCGCCCGCTCCACGCCGCCGAAACCGGCCCCGGTGAGCACCTCCAGCACGGCCTCGCCCCAGCGCAGCGCGCTCGGGGAGCGGTGCCGGTGCGCCAGGACGAGCGGCACGGCGTCCGGGTGCCCGCCCACGGCCTCGCGGAGCCGTTCGAACAGGACCGAGACCTGCTTGTCCCACAGCGCGTTGCGCGGCGGCACGACGTCCACGCCGGACAGCACCAGCTCGACGACGAGGGCCTCCAGCTCGGCGCGGTCGGCGACGTACCGGTACAGCGACATGGTGCCCAGGCCCAGCTCGGCGGCGACCGCGCGCATGGACAGCGCGCCCAGGCCGTCGCGGTCGACGACGGCCAGCGCGGCGGCGGCGAGGGCGGCCGGGGTGAACGACTTGGAGCGGGGCATCGCCGCGAAAGCGTACAGGATACGCGCATGACTCCACCGATGGGCGTACATCGCACGCCGATGGAAGGGGATCGGTGGACCGCGGCCGACCCGACCGGCTGTGCACAGACCCTGACCAGGTGAGATCAAGTTGTCCACAGGCTTGTCCCCAGGTGTGGACGGATCGAACGCGTGTTCGATGTGGCGCGTGGGGCACGAGGTGCGCGGAAAGCCGGCCCGGGGAGGCGGGGCTGTCGCGAGCGGGTCGTCAGCCGACCGGCGGGGAACCGGTCGACGTCGCCGACGTCGCACTGGCGGACCTCGAAGTCCGGCCCGGTGACGTCGGTGAGCTTCGCGCAGGGCTGGGGCGTCCCGAGGACGGGGTCGGCCGAGGCGACGCCCGGCAGGGACAGCACGGTCCACCTCCCGTGGAGCGGGCCACCTCCCTGCGGCCCGTTCGTAGCACGAGGTCGACCTGCGAAAACGGTGAAGTCATGAGGGGTGGACCCGCAACGTCCGCCCGCCCGGACTCGGGTGTACCGGGACCGCCCCGGGCGACTCCTCCTCCGATCGGGGTCGGCTCGGGCCGAGTCGGTACGCGGCCCGGGTCGCGGCTCAGGTCAGGACGCGGGTCAGGTCAGGACGCGGGTCAGGTCGCGGCGACCGCTGATGCCGAGCTTCGTGTAGATCCGGCCCAGGTGGTTCTCCACCGTTTTGGGCGTCACGAACAGCTCCTGCGCGATCTCCCGGTTGGCCCGGCCGCGCGCCGCCAGCTCCGCGACCCGCCGCTCGCTCGCGGTCAGCGCCCCCGCGCCCGGCACCACCACCCGGCGCGGCCGGTCGCCCAGCGCCTCCAACCCCTCGACCGCCCGCGCCCGCAGCGCGGTCGACCCGCACGCGTCGGCCAGGTCCAGGCCCCGGTGCAGCGGTTCCCGCGCCTCGGCGCGCCGCCGGCCGACGCGCAGCGCCTCGCCCAGGTCCACCAGCGAACGGGCCAGCGCCAGGCGCGAGGGCGAGCCCTCCAGCACCCGCACCGACTCCGCGAGCAGGTCGGCGCGGCGGTCCGGGTCGGCGTGCGCCAGCAGCCGCAGGGCGGTGCCCACCTCCGTGGCCGCACCCCACCGGCGGGCCAGCACCACCTGCTCCCCGGCCAGCTCCAGGGCCTCGGCGGTGTCGCCGAGCAGCAGCGCCGCCCGCACCGCCGGGTCGCGCCACGGGATCGTCGGCGGGTCCACCTCGGCGGCGGCCATCGCGTCGCGCTGCCGGTGCGCCTCGGCGCGGGCCGACCCCGGGTCGCCCTGGGCGAGGGCCACCAGCGCGCGCGGCTCGTGCAGCCAGATCGTCGGCATGATCTGCGGCGCCTCGGTGTGCTCCGCGTCGAACCGGGCCAGCAGCGCGCCCGCGCCCGCCGCGTCGCCGCGCTCGAACGCGCCGTAGGTCAGGAAGTGCGTGGCCGTGGCGCGCAGCGCGACCACGTGCGGCACCGGGTCCTCGTCCCGCACGGCCGCCAGCGCGCCCTCCGACTCGGCCGTCATCCGGTCGACGTCGCCCGTGCGCCAGTGCAGGAACGAGGCGGCGTTGGCGACCATCGCGAACTCCACGGGCGAGCCGTGCGCCCGCACCCGCCGCCGGGCCCGGTCGACCTCCGGCGCGGCCTCGGCCACGCCGTCCGCGGCCATCAGCGCGATCAGCGCCACCAGCCACGCCACCATCGCCTCCGTGCTGCCGGTGGCGTCGTCGAAGTACGCGCCGCGCGACAGCGCCCGCAGCGACGTGGCCGCCACCTCCTCGGCGGGCCACACCTCGTACCGCCCGGTCTGGGCGAGCAGGCCGAGCAGGGTCCGCTCGTCCGGGGTGCGCCCGGCGAGCCGGGCGTAGCCGCCCAGGTGCTCGGACGCGGTCCGCCGGTGCCGGGGCGAGAACGACCGCAGCACCGCCAGCCGCGCCTCCAGGTGCAGCCTGCCCGCGTCCGGGCCCCGGGCCGCGACGGCGTCGGACAGCTCGGCGATCGCCGCCTCCGGCCCGTCCACGACGGCGGTCGCGGACGCGGCGGCGGCCAGCAGCTCGGCGTCCGGCAGCTCGGCGGCGGCCGTGCGCAGCTCCCGGCGCGCCCGCTCGGCGTCACCGGTGCGCAGCAGCGCCCGACCCAGCTCCGCGCGCAGCCCCGGGTCGTCCGGGTGCTCCTCCACGGCCCGCCGCAGGTGCGAGGCCGCCGTGTCCGGGTCGCCCGCCGCCAGCAGCGCCGCCGCCGCCGTCCGCAGCACCTCCGCGGCCTGCGGGAGGGTGCCGCGCGGCGCGTGCGCCAGGTGCGCGGCGACCCGGTCCGCGGGCGCCTTCGCCTCCCACAGCCGCCGCGCCGCCGCCGCGTGCAGCCCCGCCCGCGCCACGGTGCCCAGTTCCGCCAGCACGGCCTCGCGCACCACCGGGTGCACGAACACCAGCTCGTCGCCGGTCAGCACGTTCGCCGCGACCAGCGCCTCCACCGCCCCCGGCAGGGCGTCACCGGGCAGGTCGGCGACCGCGCCCGCGAGCCACGGGTCGCCGCCCGTGCCCAGCACCGCCGCCGCCCCGGCCAACCGCACCGCCTCGGCGGGCAGCCGGCCGAACGCCGCGCGGAACACCGTGCTCGGCCCCAGGCCCGCCACCCGCTCCGCGGTGCCCGGCCCGTCCACCGGCAGCGCCAGCGCGTCCAGCTCGTCCACCAGCACCCCGACCAGGAACGGGTTGCCCGCCGACGCCTCGTGCAGGGCCGCCACCACCCCGGGCGACGGCCGCGCCCCCCGTGCCGCGACCAGCTCGCCGAGCGCGCCCGGCGACAGCGGCCGGGGCAGCAGCCGCTCGGCCTGCTTCGCCACGCTGAGCTGCGCCAGCGGACCCGTGCTGCCGTCGGGCGGCCGGGTGGCCACGACCAGCGCGATCGGCAGGTCCGCGACCCGCCGGGACAGGTAGGCCAGGAACCGCAGCGACGGCGGGTCCGCCCAGTGCGCGTCGTCCACCGTGATCAGCAGCGGCCGGGACGCGGACAGGTCGATCGCCACCCACCACAGCGCGTGCAGCGTGCGGGCCAGCTCCGCCTCGCTCGGGTCGGCCGCCGCCGCGTCGAGCGCGGCCAGCGCGTCGCCCGACGGCCCGGCCAGGATCTTCTCCAGCACCTCGCCCCGGTAGCGGGACACCGAGCGCTCCACCATCTGCCGCACCACGCCCCACGGCATCGCGCTCTCCAGCGCGTCGCCGACCGCCTGGAGCCGGCCGAACCCCCGCTGCTTGGCCAGGTCCCGGGTGTCCTGCACGAGCCGGGTCTTGCCGATGCCCGCCCGCCCCTCGACCACGACGACCCGGCCGTCGCCCCGCGCCGCCGAGTCCAGCGCCGCGGTGATCCGCCCCAGTTCCCGGTCCCGCTCCAGGGTGTTCATCCGACCAGGCGCCCCAGGCGGTCGGGGTCGCGCAGCGGGCGGCCGTGGCCGAACAGGACGAGCTTCGGGCGCAGCTCCGCGAGCCGGCGCATCGACTCGCGGTTGCGCTCGTCGTCGTGGGTGAGGAACTTCGGCGGCCCCGACAGCCGCAGCACGTTGAAGAACACGTCACCGCAGATCAGCACGCCGTCGTGGTCGCGCCACAGGGAGATGTGGCCGGGGGAGTGGCCGGGCGAGTCCAGCACGGTGAACCCGGCGACCTCGTCGCCCTCCCGCAGCCCCCGGGCGACCGGGTGCGCGTCGGGCATCTTCATCCTCGCGAGCAGCGAGGGCAGGAAACCGGGGGCGGGCACCGGGCTGGCCGTCTCGATCGCCTCCGCGTCCCGCCGGCCCGCCCACAGCGGCACGTCGTACCGCTCGCACACCGCGTGGCTCGACCCGAAGTGGTCGGGGTGGGCGTGCGTCACGACGTGCGCGGCGAGGGCGCGGCCGTCGAGCTGGCGGGTGATGCGCTTGGCGGCGGCGGGGGTGCCCGCGTCCACGAGCACGTCCTCCACCAGGTAGGCGTTCATCATGTGGGGCGGTCGTCCGAGCAGCTGGTGGACTCCGGGAGCCAGTGGGCGCACCTGCGGGATCGTAGCGTCTTCGCAGCTCAGCGTGACTGCTTCACCCGGTCGCCGCTCTCCTTCACCCGGTCAACGACCCCCGTCGACGAGCAGGTGCAGCGACCGCACGCCCACCATGTTCGGCGACGGCATGAACCCGGGCCGCCGGTCCGGGTCCGCGCGCAGGTGCGGGAACCGGTCCAGCAGGACGTTGAGCGCGACCCGCCCCTCCAGGCGGGCCAGCGGCGCGCCGAGGCAGAAGTGCACGCCCCGGCCGAAGCCCAGGTGCGGGTTCGGGTCGCGCCGGACGTCGAAGGCGTGCGGGTCGGCGAACCGGCGCTCGTCCCGGTTGGCGGCGGCCGGCCACAGCACGACCACCTGGTCCGCCGGGATCTCCACGCCGCCCAGGGTCGTGGCCACCGTCGTCGCCCGCGCCACCGAGGCGAACGGGGTGAGGTAGCGCAGCGACTCCTCCACGGCGGCCGGCACGAGGGCGCGGTCCTCCCGCACGGCGCGCAGCTGGTCGGGGTGCGCGTCCAGGCACAGCACCGTGTTGCCGAGCAGCATGGTGGTCGTGATGTGGCCCGCGACCAGCAGCACGCTCGCGAAGTTGACCACCTCGGTGTCGGACAGCCGCTCACCGTCCACTTCGGCCCGCACCAGCGCGGTCAGCAGGTCCTCGCGCGGCCGGGTGCGCCGCTCCGCCGCGTGCCCGCGCAGGTAGTCCAGCATCGGCGCGAGCCGCTCGACGGTGCCCCGCAGCTCCTCGCCCTGCTTCTCGGCGTCGGTGAGGGAGAACTGGTCGTCGCCCTCGAACAGCTGGTCGACCCAGCCCCTGAACAGGTCGCGGTCGCCGCTCGGCACGCCCAGCAGCTCGGCGATCACGATGACCGGCAGCGGGTAGGCCAGGTCCTCGACCAGGTCGAAGTCGCCGTCCACGCGGTCGAGCAGCTCGTGCGTCAGCCGGGCGATGCGCGGTTCGAGGTCGGCGACGACCTTCGGCGTGAACGCGCCGCTCACCAGCCGCCGCAGCTTGTCGTGCACCGGCGGGTCCAGCTGGACCAGGTTGCCCTCGGTGAGCGCGGGGTCCGGCTCGCCCGGGAACAGCCGCAGCACCTCGGACGAGAACCGGCCGTGGTCGGCCAGCGCCTCGACGACCTCCGGGTGGCCGTACGCGTCCCAGAGGCCCAGCTCCTCGTCGAACCCGACGACCCGCTCCGGTCGTTCCCCGCGCAGCCAGAACTGCCGCGGGTGCGTGTCCCACATGTCTTCTCCCCCATGGTCTTCGGTTGTCGCGCGGTGGTGCGCGCTCGTGCGCTCGTGCGCTCGTGCGGTGGTGCGCTCGTGGCGGTGCCCGGTCAGGCGCGCCGGACGAGGATGTCGCCGAGGGTGGTCCGGCCGCGCACCTCGACCCGCTCGTCCGTCCCACCGGGACCGTCCGAGGTGGTCAGCTCGTTGCGCACGCGGCCGGCGGTGGAGCGCACGTCCAACCAGGCGGCCGTGCCCTCGCGGACGCCGACCTCCAGCTCGCCGGCCGTGGTCTCCAGCGTCACCGAGCCGCGCGCGACGTCGTGGACGCGGATGTGGCCGTTGGCGCTCCTGGCGACCACGTCGCCGTGCGCGCGGTCGATGACGACCTCGCCGTTGGCCGCGTTGACCCGCACCTCGCCGGTGACCTCGCCCAGGCGGGTGGCGCCGTTGGAGTTCTTGACCGTGCCCGACCCGTCGATCGCGCCGATGCGCACCTCGCCGGAACCGGTCCGCACCTCCACCCGGCCGGTCGCCCGCGCCACCGCGACGTCGCCGCTGGAGGTCTCCAGGTCCAGCGCGCCGGTGTCCTGCAACCGGATGTGGCCGGCGGAGGTCTTGACGCGGCACTCGCCGAGCCGGCCCTCGCCGGTGAAGCTCGCGAGCTGGCCGCGCGCCGTGACGGCGGAGCCCGCGGGCAGTTCGACGACCAGGTCGATCGAGCCGGGCTTGCTGAAGACGAGGGTGCTCCTGCGGGTGCGGACGGTCAGCCGGCCGTCCCGGAACTCGACGGTCGTGGTGTCGGCGGCCTTGACGTCCTTGTCGTCGCCCGGGTCGCTGGGCCGGACCTCGACGGTGGTCCGCGTGCTGTCGCCCGCGGTGATCCAGGTGCTGCCGTAGACGATGTCGAGGTCGACCTCGACGGGTCCGGGCGTGTCGAAAACGGGCATGGCTGTCCCCTCTGAGTGAGTCGTGCGACTGTTTACGCAGGTGGGGCTAGCGAACCCACCCCGTGTAGCTCTGGCCGGCCCCCCTGGACCGCCCACCCCCGCTGTTCCCCCTGCCGCCCCCGCCGTGCCCCCCGCTCCCGCCGAGCCCGGCCGCGGCGGCCCGGACGAGCCACGCGTTGACCGACACCCCCTCCCGCGCGGCGGCCTCCTCGAC
Organism: Saccharothrix sabaoui; assembly: GCF_051756985.1. Taxonomy (NCBI): domain Bacteria; kingdom Bacillati; phylum Actinomycetota; class Actinomycetes; order Pseudonocardiales; family Pseudonocardiaceae; genus Saccharothrix; species Saccharothrix sabaoui. Next base: position 21,084 of record NZ_JBPKJK010000065.1, on the reverse strand, counting down.
CCGCGCCTTGAGGTGCTCGGGCAGGCGCAGGTTGATCCGCGTCACGGGCCCCTCGTCGGCCACCACCGGCGGCACCACGGTGGCATCACCCCGGTCCTCGGTGGCACCATCCGGCACGGAGACGACGAAGTGCGGGTCACGCCCCCGCAACCGCACGTCGACGCTGCCGGGCGCCAGGTCCCGGGTGATCTCGTCGGCGGCGGCGGACAGCGCTTCGAGCAGCGTCAACCGGGCGGCCGACTCCAGCGGGAGCACCAACCGCTCGGCCAGCGCCCGTGCCTCCGCGCCACCGGTCTCGGCGGCGACGGCGAGTTCCCGGCGGAGGTTGTCGACGTAGGGCGTCAGGTCCATGGCACCACTATGGCACCACAGTGCTGCCAAAGCAACCGGCCGTGGTGTCACGCCCCTGTCCGCAGGCGTCCGACCGGTGCTGTCGAGGCGTTTTCACCCTTTCGGGTAATTACCCTCTAATGCGCCCCGGTGGGGCGGTGTGCGCCCCGATGGGGCGTCCCGGTTCCACGGCTTGGAATAGTCCAGGTAGGCGGGAAATTTCCCGTCGATCTCCGCGGTCGACTCCCCGGCGGGCTTGACAGGTGGCCTGAGCTGTACGTATGCCCGGCAACGTGAGCTGTCCGCAGTAATGCGGTAAATCGGGACAGGTTTAACGCTAATGGCCTAGCGGGGCCGTGGGCGCAGCTCTCCGATGTGGAGAACGGAACTAGGCAAATCGTTCTCCGGCCTGCTACACCTTCCCCGTGCACGACGACGAAGACCCTGTCGACCCGGACGCAGGACGGCTCCCGCCGGGGCAGCGCGTGCCGGTCACCGGCCTGCCGGGGGTGCCGGCCGCGCTGCTCCGGGAAGGCGCCTACCTGCCGTCCCCCCTGCCGTCCGGCCTCGTGCTCCCGCCCTCGACGTACCGGCTGTGCGCCGAGGCCGAGCACGCCCTGGGCCGGCTCGACGAAGCCGCCGAGCGGTTCGGGAGGCGTGCCGCCCTGGTCCGCGCCACGCAGGTGCGCGACGCCCGCAGCTCCGCCGGGCTCTCCGGGCTGGCCATCCCGCTGCGCGAGGCGTTCGTGGTCGAACTGCTCGCCGCGCAGGGCGAGCGGCCACCCGGTGGCACCGGCTCGACCTGGGCGCTGGAGCCGTACCTGAGGGCCTACGACCACGGGTTGGCGCGCGTCCGGGACGGCACGCCGGTGGACGCGGACCTGGTGGGGGAGATGAGCGCGATCATGACGGGCGGCGACGCGCACGACGTGCTGCGCACAGCGCCGGGGTGGCTCGGCCTCGACCGCAGGCGCGCCTACCTGCTCACCGCCACCGGCGCGCACCTGGTCGCCCTGCTGGAGCAGTGGTCCACCTGGGTGGGCGAGGAGTGCCGGCAGCCCCGGGTCGCCAAGGCCGCGTTGGCGCACTACCAGCTCGAAGTGCTGCAACCGTTCCCCACGGCCAACGGCCACGTCGCACGCGCGTTCTCGACGTTGGAGCTGGTGCGCAGCGGCCTGGTGCGCGACCAGGTCGTGCCGCTGTCGGTGTGGCTCAACGGGGCGCTCGGCGAGTACCAGCGCCAGATCCGCGCGGTCGTGCGCACCGGGCTCGTGCACCGGTGGGTCGAGTTCTACGCGACCGCCGTGCGCGACCAGGCGCTGCACCAGCTGGACCTGATCGCGCGCCTGCGCCTGCTGGCCGACGACCACGCCCGGCTGCTGCCGCGCGCCGGCACGCTGCCGCTCGTGGCCGCCGACCTCGTCGGCTACCCCGTGGTGAACCACCGCGCGGTGTGCGACCGGTTCGGCGTCACGCCCCGCGCCGCGTCGGGGTTCACCCGCCGCCTGGTCGAGCTGGGTGTCCTGGTGCCCTGGAAGACCCGCAACCACGGCAACGCGTTCGTGTGCTGGAAGGTCCTGCGCCTGCTGGCCCGCAACCCGCGCGACCACGGCCGGCCCCCGTCCCCGTCCCCCCGACCGGAGAGCACTCCACGAGGATCATGAGCACCTCCCCCGACCTGCCCCCCGACGAGTGCCGTCGTCCCGGCTGCCGCCGCGCCGACTGCGACCTCCGCCGCCACCGCCGCGCCGCCGCCTCAGGGCTCCCGCCGTGGCTCCGCCTCTTCGCCGGCGCCCTCATCCAGGTGGTGCTGACCGCCCTCTTCCGCGAGTGAGGGGGGCTGGGCGACGAGGTCGCGCACCCGCCTCGCCGCCCCGTCGTCCAGCTTCATCGCCAGCGCCAGCGCCCGGTTGTGCGCGCGGTGCGCCGCGACCTCCTCCCCGGACCGCTGCCACGCCCAACCGAGCAGGGCCAGGCACTCGGCGTGCCGGACGGGGTCGGGCGCGTCCTCGAACGCGCGGTCCGCGCGGGCCAGGTGGTCGGTCGCCACGCCGGGCCGCCCGGCCTCCAGCATCAGGGTGCCCAGGGCGAGGAGGGTGCGCGCGACGCCGTCCGCGCGACCGTGGCGCTGGTAGGTCTCCAGCGCCTCGTCGAGGCAGTCCGCGACCTCGTGCAGGAGCCCCTGCTCCCGGTAGGTGACCGCCAGGTCGGCCAGCGCGTCGGCCACGGCGTCCGGGTCGTCGTCGCGCTCGCGGTGCACGGCCAGTTCGAACACGCCCTGAGCGGTGGCGAGCCGGTGGTCGCCGCGCGCGCGGAACCACGCGGCCCCCCGGCGGAACGCCGAGGTGAGCACGGGGGAGGTGGGCAGCGCGGCGGACAGGTCGGCGCCGAGGCGGTGCACCTCCTCGGCCCACGTCCCGCTCGCGTCGAGCGGGACGACCGGCCAGAGCGCGTCGAGCAGGTCCGCCGCCGACTCCGCGTCCGGGTCCCGCAGCGCCGCGAGCACGTCATCCCCCCGTGCGTCGAACCAGGCGCGCGCGGCGGGGGAGGGGGGCGGTTCGCCGTCGAGCGCGCGCCGCAGGTCCCGGACCAACCCGGCCGCCCCGTGCCCTGACTCGTCGTCCACCTGTTGCCATCCCTCCGCCGTCGGACAGACCTGTCGTCGCGCGTTGGCCACTGGTCACATCGAGTTGCCCCGTCCCGGTGCTTCTGATGATCAAGGTTGTCACGCTTTCGGATGAACAACCACCGCCGCGCGTGCCGTCTTGTCGTGACAGCGGGTATTTATCTACCCCTTTGTCAGTACCCACGGTGAGCACCTTTGGTGGTGACGACCTCGAAGAGGTCGTCGAACTGCATCGGCGCCAGGACCGCGAGCGCGCCCGCGATGAAGCCGGACCCCGGTCGCAGGGCGCCGCTCACCACCCTGCTGATCGTCGAGCGGTTGACGCCCATCGCCTCGGCGAGCGCGTAGTCGGACCGGTAGCCCGCCAACCTCACGGCCTTCGTGAAGGTGTCGGTGCGGAGTGTGATGATGTGCGGCATGGGCGCCCCGTGTGGTTCCGACGCAACGTATGTTGTGTTGGGACAACAGTAGTTCAGTTCGGTGTCGCAACGCCGTTTTCCGTTGGGGTGCAACGACTTCGCACATCCAGCCCCGGCCCGGGCGTGGCTGGCGTTGCCGTGGCGCACGTACGATCCACCGGTGACCACACGTTGGTGGGATTACGTGGAGACCAACCTCCGCAACCGCGGCCTGACGACGGGCGACCTGGCGCGGCGGACCGGTGTGGACCGCAGCCGCATCAGCGAGTGGAAGAGGGGCAAGGGCGTCAGCATCGAGACGGCCCGCTCGGTGGCCCGCCTGTTCGAGGCGAGCCCCCTCGAAGCCTGGGTGGCCGCCGAACTCATCACCGCCGAAGAAGCCCGCCTCCACCGCACCCGCCCGAACCCGGCGGACCTCACGGACCAGGAGCTGATCGCCGAACTGGCCCGCCGCCTGGCCCGGGGTTGACCCCGTTGTCCCCACGCGCGCCGCACCCCGGCTGTTGCCGCCGGACAACGCCCCCCACCGGGGCGCGGGCGTGCGGCTGGGACTGGCGGAAAAGATCAGGCCCCGAGCGCGTAGACGCAGCTCAGGGCCTGATTCACCCGGCGAAAGGTGAGTGCCCCCGGCAGGATTCGAACCTGCGACACACGGTTTAGGAAACCGATGCTCTATCCCCTGAGCTACGAGGGCGCGTGCGGCAGCCTACCCGGTGGCCGGCGGGCCGGGGACGGGTGGGTTGTCACTCGGGTGGGGGTAGGGCGGTGCACCGGGGGTGAGGGGGCGGGCCCGGGTGCTGCGGCTGTCCGGGGGAAGTGGCGCACCCCATCTTCTCCGGATCGGTTCCGTGAGGTACAGAAGGGGCTATCTCCCCTCTGACGAAAGCCACCCCATGACCAGTCGACCCTGGCCTGACTTCCGTCCCGGCCCCCTGGACTCCGCCCGTTCCTGGTGGCGGCGGCTGCGTGCCAAGCCGGACGCCGAGGCTTACACGTTCGTGCCCTCCTCGACGTCGCACCAGCACCCGTTCGAGACGCCGCTGCCCAGCGCCGTCTACGGGCTGGACTTCCACGCGAAGATGACGATCCACTGGCGGGTCGACCTGACGACCGGCGCCCGCCACAACGCCCCGCGCAGCGCGGCGATCAACGACGTCGTCAACCGCGCCAAGGCGCTGACCGAGCGGGCGATGCTGGTGCACCACGCCCCGCTCCAGCACCAGCTCGGGGACGAGCTGGCCGCCGAGCGGCAGGTCGAGGGCACGCACGTGTGGGCGCGCGCCGAGGGCGTCGTGCTCACCGTCGCGGAGACCGACCTCCAGATGGCCCGCAAGCACATCGAGCTGCTCCAGACCACCACGATGCGCCAGGCCGAACGGGACGCCGAGCGCGCCGAGATCAAGTACCTGCGCGACGAGGTGCTGACGGACCTGTCGAGCGCCACGATCTGGTGGCTCGTCCGGAACGGCTACCAGGTGGAGCAGGCCGTGCAGCTGAGCCGCCACCTGGCGGAGCTGGTGGAGATCGCCGCCAACCGCCGCGACCAGCACTGGGCGGACACGCTCGTCACGAGCTTCGAGAGCGCCCTCCCGCGCCTGGACGACGGGCACCGCGCGGACGTCCGCCTGCACCTGGCGAAGGCGCTCGGCATCTACGGCGGCACGTCGGTGGCCGCCGAGTTCGCCGAGCAGGTGGGCCTGCCACCGGACACCCCGGCGAGCCTGCCCGCGCACGACGCCCCCGTGCGGCTCCCGCAGCAGCCCCACGGCCCCCACGGCCCCCACGGCCTGCCCGCGCCCAACGGGCACAACGGGCACCGGCCGCTGCCGTGATCCGCCGAGCCGCGATTACCTAACCTGGACGGGTGACCCACAACCTGACCGAGGTGCGTGGCGCGGCGGTCGCCGGCGCGCTGCGCGTCCTCGCCCGGATGACGCCGTTCGTCGAACCCGAGCTGATCGGTCTGCGCGACGTGGTGCGCCCCGGTGACGTCTGCCTCGACATCGGCGCCGCCCTCGGCCTCTACACCGTGACGCTGTCCCGCCTGGTCGGTCCACACGGGACCGTCCACAGCGTGGAGCCGCTGCTGTTCGCGCACCCCGCGCTGTCGTACCTGCTGCGCCCGCGCGAGGGTCGGAACGTCGTGCGGCACCCCGTCGCGCTGGGCACGAGCGAGGGGCGGCACGTGATGAGCGTGCCGGTCCGCCACGGCACGCCGGTCACCGGCCGCTCGTTCCTCACCGCGGGCGCGGACGGGCTGGGTTCGAACGCGGAGTTCGCCGAGCACGTCGAGGTCCTCGTCCGCACGGACACGCTCGACCGGTTCTGCCGGGTCCACGGCATCGACCGGCTGGACTTCGTGAAGGCCGACGTGGAGGGTGCGGAGCTGCGGGTCCTGGAGGGCGGCGCGGGGACGATCGACCGGCTGCGGCCGAAGCTGCTGCTGGAGGTCGAGGAGCGGCACGTGCGGCGCTTCGGCTACCGGGCGCGCGACGTGCAGGACTGGCTCGCCCGCCGGGGTTACTCGATGCACACCTGGCAGCACGGGGCGTGGCGCCGGGCCGACCGCGTCGACGACCGGGTGCGCAACTACCTGTTCACGCCCGACCGCCCGGTCACGCCCTGAGCCCGACCACAGCGGCACGAGCGGCAAGGGCGGGCAAGGCGGCGAAAGCGGCACGAGCGCAAAAGGCGGAAGACCCCGGTCCCTGGGGGTGGACCGGGGTCTTCCTGTGGACCGGTCTACGACTAGGAGACGTAGACCTCAAGCTCGTGAACCGAGTATCCGTAACCCGTGGCCCGTTGGATACCCGTCATTCGTACGAATCGTGCCCCAGAAGGTGTGAACGGCACAAGGTCCTGGCCACCATCACTAGTAGAAGTCGTATGAACGGTGCGCCATCGGGCACCGTCGGACGACAGCTCTATGCGATACCCCTTGGCATACGCGGCTTCCCAGGACAGCAGGACGCGCCCCACGGTGCGCTCGGACCCCAGGTCCACCTGCAACCACTGGTCGTCGGACCAGTCGCTGGCCCAGCGCGTGTCCGCCCGGCCGTCCACGGCGTGCGCGGGCGGCGACTCGTGCCACCCGCGCTCGTGGCTGCTCGCGGTCGCCACCGACCCGGCGGCGAGGTTCGCCACGGCCGTCCCGCGGCGGGAGGGGAACTGCACGACCTGCTGGTACGTGGGCCGGTTCTGCCAGTTCACCTTCTCCTGCGTGATGCCGCCCATGGCGCGGTGCTGGACGGTGTCCGCGCACCACTGGTCGCCGGCCGCGCACGAGGCGTCACCGGGGTACACGGCGGTGGCGGGCAGGGCCGCGGCGGCGCGCAGGCTGTCCAGCAGCACCTGGCGGCACGCCGACACCGCCCCGCCTCCGCAGTAGCGCTGGTCGAGCGCGCCGTCCACCCGGTCGCCGAGGACCGCGCGCAGGTCCTTGTCCACGTAGCTCCACCAGCCGGTCTGGAACGACGAGCCCTTGTGCGGCGCGGTGCCGCGGGCGTCCGACGGCGCTTCGTCGACCTGCGCGGCCCGGGTCAGCCGCTCGTACAGCGCGTCGCCGAGGCCGGGCTTGAACTGGGCCTCCACCAGTCGCGGCCACCACGCGTCGAGCACGCGGATCGCGTCGGCGTGGGCGTAGGCCCTGCTGCCGCGCGCGGTCTCCTTGCGCAGCGACCCCGACTGGAGCCATGTCCGCAGCGACGCCACGGTGGGCGCGAGGGCCGGGTCGGTGACGGCGGCGGTGTCGATGACCCGCAGCAGGTCGGGCAGCACCTGCTCGGCCCGCAGGTCCGCCACGCCCGCCTCGGCCGTCACCTTCGTCAGCCCGGCGCGGGTGACGGGTCCGCGCGCGATCAGCGCCCGCACGCGGTCGTCGAGCAGGTCGCCGCGGTGCACGGACCCCATGGCGTAGCCGGACGCCGAGTAGTCCGGCGCCTGCTTGTTGTTCCAGCTGATGTAGTAGTCCTGGTTGACCGAGTTCGGGTGCTGCGCGAACGGCGTGTACGACGCGGTGTTGTCGTCCGGGTTCCAGCCCTCCCACTCGTGGGCGGGGTCGGCGCGGACCGGCAGGTGCGGGTCCACGACGGCCTTGCGCACCGGGTTCGAGCCCGAGTTGAAGTACGCGGTGTCGCGCGAGTCCGCGTAGAACCAGTTGAACGCGTACCCGACGTGCTCGGCGGCGCGCTGGAAGTCGGCCGCCGACCTGATCGCGTCGGGGTCGTTGAACGCCTGGAACCCGATGATCGAGTCGACCTCGTGCAGGTACGTCGAGCGCAGCGAGGTGTAGGCGACGAACGCGCCGCCCACCTTCGCCCGGCTCTGCACCAGCCCGTACTTGGTCCGGTACGCCCGCAGCGTGTACGACCCGGCGGGCGTGGGGTCGGCCACGGTGGGCTTCCACGCGTTCCGCCGCTCCAGCCGCTCCATCGGCAGGCACTGGCCGCGGAAGCGGTAGTGGACCGAGGTCGCGGTGGGCGCGGCACCGTCCGGTTCGCACAGCTCCACGGCGTAGGTGTCGGTGATGTCCTGCGAGGCGGACGTGGCGCTCCACGAGTAGTCGACGCCCCGGCCCAGCTGGACGTACATCGACACGCCCGCGAACGACACGCCGCGCGCCCGCAGGCCCGGCCCGTTGAGCTCCTGGAGCATCAGCAGCTGCGGCGCGAAGTACCCGGTCTGCGGCCCCCACACGGCGATCGGGTTGCCGCTGTCGGTGTGCGCGCCGGACACGACGAGGGCGTTGGACATGCCCTGCTTGCGGGTCAGCAGGTCGCGCGGCAGCACGCCGTCGGCGAACAACCCCGCCAGGGCTTCGTGCTCCTCCGGGACTTCCACAGTGGACTGTCCGGACGAGACCTGGTCGTGCACCACGGGTTCCGGTGTCACGACGCCGCCGTCGGGCAGCGCCACGCCCTGCGGCGACTCGGGGGTCGTGCCGTACGGGAAGCGCTGCCCGTCGTGCAGGGTGAGCACGGCCTCGGGGTCGTTCTGCTCGCGGAACGACCGCCACACGCGGTCGCCGACCTCGGGGCCGTAGCGGTTCTGCGCGGCGAGCTTCACCAGCGCGTTCTGCACCTCGCCGCCGCCGCCCGCGCCGAACAGCCCGCCGACCACGGCGGCGATGGCGACCAGGTCGGTCGGCTGGAACGGCTGGATGTCGTTCCGGTTGGTGATGGCGTCGGCGTGCCCGGTCAGCACGTACTCGCCGGGGAAGGTGCGCGCGTTCACCGACGCCGTGATGTAGGCGTTGATGCCCGCGACGTAGTCCTCCACGTCCCGCAGCGCCTGCGCGCCGCGCGCGCCCTTGGCGGCGACCGAGTCGATCTGGGCCCGGAGGTCGGCCTCGGTGTAGGGGATCTGGGTGTAGAAGCTCTGCTCCAGCGCCCGGTTGCCCTCCGCGCCGCCCGCGAAGCCGGACAGCTGCCCGCGCCCGAGGTGGCGGAACAGGTCCATCAGCCACAGCCGGTCCTGCGCGGCGGCGTACCCGGCGCCGAACTCCGTGCCGGACCGGGTGGTGCCGGTGATGTGGGGGACGCCGGTCGCCTTGTCGCGCACGATGGTGACGTCCGCGCGCGGACGGATCGTGCTCTCGACCTGCCCGGCCGGGACGCCGAACGAGGCGTCGTTGAAGAAGGCGCCCAGCTGCTCGTTGGTCAGCCCGCCGTACCCGGACGCCAGGGCGTCGTACCTGCCGAGCTGGTCGGCGGAGTGCGCCGGGCGGGTGCCGAGGACCTGGTGGGCGAGGATGTCGGTGAGCGTGGCGTTGCCGTTCTGGCCCGGCGGCAGCACGTCGTGGCACTGGCCGAGGCAGTGGTCGTCCGGGGCGAACGCGCTGGTCCCCGCCTCGGCCGGGGGAGCGGCGGCGGGGTGGGCTGCGGTCGGGGGAGCGGCGGCCGGGGGAGCGGCGGTGGCGGTGGCGGGGACGGTCACGGCGGCCGCGGCCAGCAGGACGACCACGGCGAGCGATCGGGCGGCTCTCCGCATGACGCGAAGCTCCTTCCGGACGGGAATCGTGTGACGCACGTTACTGTTGGGTACCTATTCGCGAAAGTACTTCGCGTTTGATTCGGCCGTCCGGGTGTGAGGTGTTGACGATTCATCATCACATTGGGAAAACAGTTCACATGACGTCGCGCCGAACGCTGATCAGCGGCCTCGCCGGTCTCGCCGGGGCCGGGGTGCTGGGCGCGCTGCCCGGGGCGACGGCCGCCGCCTCGCCGGGTCCCCCCTCCGCCGCCCCCTCCGCCGCCGCCTCGCCCGTGCTGCCCGTCCGCGGCTGCGCCGACTGGGGCGCCCGCCCGCCGTCCGCGCCGACGACCACCGTCCGCGTGCGCCCGGTGCGCATCCTCGTCCACCACACGGCGTCGGCGAACTCCACCGACTTCTCCGAGGCGCACGCCTACGAGCACGCCCGCTGGATCCAGGACCTGCACATGGACACCAACGGCTGGATCGACTCCGGCCAGCACTTCACCAACAGCCGCGGCGGGTTCCTGATGGAGGGCAGGCACGGCAGCCTGGCGGCGCTGCGCGCGGGCGACCGCGTCGTCGAAGGCGCGCACTGCCCCGGCCAGAACACCGCGGCCATCGGCATCGAGAACGAGGGCACCTACCTCACCGCCGAACCCACGGTGTTGCAGTGGGACACGCTGGTGTCCTTCTGCGTCTACACCTGCGCCCAGTACGGGATCGCTCCCGGTGAGATCAAGGGGCACCGCGACTACCGCGACACCCTGTGCCCCGGCGACCGGCTCTACGCCCTCCTACCGCGACTGCGCGCGGAAGTCGCGGCCGTGCTGGGGTGATCCCACCGGCTGACCTCGGCTTCCCCTGGCAATTGTGAACAGGCGGCTACGCGCTGTTCCCGTGGTGAGATAACGATGAATTAACGTCAGCTTGCGTGTTCGTGCGCGAGGCTGGGCGAGTACGAACACGAAACGCCAACGCGGGGAGGCGTCGTGATCAAGGTGATGCTGGCCGACGACGAAGACCTCGTCCGGTCCGGTCTTCGCATGATCCTCGGCAGCGCCGGCGACATCGAGGTCGTGGCCGAGTGCGACGACGGGCACCTGGTGGCCGACCTGGCCCGCCAGCACCGCCCGCACGTCGTGCTGCTGGACATCCGGATGCGGTCGTCCGACGGGTTGATGGCGCTGCGCAGGCTGCGCGCCGTGCCCGACCCGCCGAAGATCGCCATGCTCACCACGTTCGACGTGGACGAGTACGTGTCCGAGGCGCTCCGGCTGGGCGCGTCGGGCTTCCTGCTCAAGGACACCGAACCGGAGCAGCTGGTCAGGGCGGTGCGCGACCTCGCGGTCGGCGGCGCCGTGCTCGACCCGGGCGTGGCGGCGCGGGTGCTGGCCGCGGTGGCCGACGGCGAACGGGCCGCCGAGCCCGCGCGCAGGCTGCTCGCCTCGCTGTCCGAGCGCGAGCGCGAGGTGCTCGTCCTCATCGGACAGGGCATGTCGAACGCCGAGATCGGCGGCACGCTGCACCTGTCCGAGGCGACCGTCAAGGGCTACGTGTCGTCCGTGCTGGGCAAGATCGGCGCGGTCAACCGCGTGCAGGCGGCGCTGGTCGCCTTCCGCGGCGGCCTGATCGCCTGAGCACCGCCCGGGGACCGGCCCGCTAGACCCTGGGACGTGCGTCCTGCTGGGACCCCTGGGACTCCTGCGGCTGGGACCCCTGGGACCCGGCGCGGGGTTCCACCTCGACCCGGTTGCGGCCCTGGCGCTTCGCCCGGTAGAGCGCCATGTCCGCCGCCGCGAACAGCTGGTCCAGCTTGGCCGGTCCGGCCGCCACGCCGATGCTCACGGTGGGGCGCCGGGCCGAGCCGAGCACCACGGTCCAGTCGTGGCCGTCCACCGCGGCGCGGACGCGCTCGGCCACCGCCGGCCCCGCGTCGCGCGCGCCGCCGCCCGCGTCGCCCAGCAGCACCACGAACTCGTCGCCCGCCCAGCGGGCCACCAGGTCCGCCGCCCGGCACTCGCGGCGCAGCAGCTGGGCGATCTCGCGCAGCGTCGCGTCGCCCGCCGCGTGGCCCGCGTCGTCGTTCACGCCCTTGAACCGGTCCACGTCGACGAGCACCAGCCACGGCACGCGGCCCTGCCCGGCGGTGCCCTCCAGCAGGCCGGCCGCCGCGCGCTCCAGCCCGAGGCGGTTCGCCAGGCCCGTCAGCGGGTCGCGGGCCGCGGCCTCCTGCGCCGCCACGGCCAGCCGCTGCGCCTGCACGGCCACCCGGCGCTGCTCCAGCGCCTGGCCCAGGCCCTCCTGCAACGTCTCCGTCGCCGTCTTGCCCGCCGCGACCGAGCAGCGCAGCGCCGCCGCCTCGCCCACGTGGTCACCCATCCGGGCGCAGATGTCGGCGAGGTCCAGCGAGAAGCGCAGCAGCAGCGACGGGTCGTTGATGACCTCCGACGCGGCGACGGCCCGGCTGGCCAGCGTGCGGGCCTCCACCAGGTCGTCCTGCTCGCGCCGCACGACGGCCAGCACCCAGTTGGACACCGCCGCCGCCCACTTGTCGTCCGCCTCGCGGGACTGGCGCAGCGTCTCCCGGGCGTGCTCCTCGGCCTGCTCCAGCTCGCCCACGCCGGCCAGCGAGCGGCTGTACGCGCCGAGCAGGGCGCGCCTCATCTGCTCGTCCTTGGCCAGCTCCAGGCCCTCCTTGAGGCACCGGCGGGCCTCCTCGAAGATCGAGGGCGCCAGCTCGGGCGGCGAGGAGATCGCGCGGAAGTTCAGCGTGCCGCCGAGGCCCTGGAGGCAGTGGCCGAGCACCTCGGGCACGTCCGCCCGCCGGGCCACCTCCACCGACATCCGCAGCATGTCCACCGCGGCGCGGCGGTTGCCGATGCCCTCCAGCAGGTAGGCCAGCGCGTGCATGGCCTGGGCGGCGGCCGGGTGGTCGCTCTGCTCGCCGTCCAGGTCGGTCCAGCCCTCGGCGGCCAGTTCCAGCGCCAGCGGGATGCGGCCCAGCCGCCAGGCCAGCTTGGCGCGGTTGACCAGCACGAACGAGCGCAGCCAGCGGTCGGCGCCCGGCGGCGTCCGGCTCACGAGCTGGTCGAACAGGGTGTTGGCCTCCGGCAGGCGGCCAGCGTTCAGCAACGCCTTGACCTCGTGGTCGTGCTCCGGCACCTGCCCCGCTACCAGCGGCTCTCGCTGCTCCACTCGCGCTGACACTCCATTCCGACTCGGTGAGGCGGGTACGCGGTCCCCCTCACCGCCGGCACGGCCCCCACAGGCTACCGGCCGGAACGCCGTGTGTACCGCTCCTCGTGGAGGACTTCCTCCAAGGGCAACCGGTTGCGCCAACCGTGCCGCTCCAGGTCGGGCGTGTCGGGCAGCGACGCGACCGGCCCGACGCACAGCCACGCCACCGGCCGCACCGGCTGGGGCACGTCGAGCAGCCTGCGCAGCACGTCCTCGCGGTAGAAGCTCACCCAGCCGACGCCCAGGCCCTCGGCGGTCGCCGCGAGCCACAGGTTCTGGATGGCCAGGCACACCGAGTACAGGCCCGCGTCGGCGATGGCGTGCCTGCCCAGGACGGCGGGCGAGCCGCGCTCGGGGTCGTAGGTGACGACCACGCCGAGCGTGGACTCCAGGATGCCCTCCACCTTGATGCGCGAGAAGACCTCCGCGCGCTCGCCGTCCAGCTCGGCGGCGAACACGCTGCGCTCGGCCTGCACGTGGTCGCGGAAGGCCCGGCGGGTGTGCTCGTCGCGCACCAGGACGAAGTCCCACGGCTGGGTCAGGCCCACGCTGGGTGCGGCGTGCGCCGCGGTGAGCACCCGGCGCAGCACGTCGGGCGGGATCGGGGCGCCGGTGAACTCACCCCTGGTGTCCCTCCGGCGGTGCAGGACGTCGTAGAAGCTCATTCGGACGATCGTGCCTCACGCGATGAGGTGAACCCGCCGCCGGAGGGGTGGCGTCCGTCTCACCAGGCGCGTCACCCGCCCACCCTTCCGTCCACAGTGGTCCCGCGAGTCCTACCTCCACGACCCGCGAGTCATGCGCCGGCGACCCGCGAGTCATGCGCTCATGACGCACACCGTGGGGCGCGAACGCAGGACACGAGGGCCGCGAGCGTTGGACTCGCGGGTCGTGAACGCATGACTCGCGGGGCGTGAGCGTAGGACTCGCGGGTCAGGGGAGTTGGGTCTCGCCGTCGGGGGAGGGGCGCCACTGCTCGAACGGGCGGTCGATGCGCCAGGTCGTGCCCTCGCGGATCAGGACCCGGTCCTCGCACGTGTTCGGGTTCGACAGCGACTCGAACAGCTCGATGCTCCACCCGAACAGGCGACGGCACAGCAGGCGGATGGTCAGGCCGTGCGACACGACCAGCGCCGTCGCCGGGTGGTCCGGGTGTTCCATCCGGGTCTCCAGGTCGGTCAGGAACGCGGCCAGGCGGTCGTCCACGTCCGCGCCCGACTCGCCGTTGGGCAGCCGGAAGAAGAAGTGCCCGAACGCGTGCCGCTGGTGCTTGAGCACCTCCTGCTGCACGGGGTCCTGGAGGTTGCCCCAGTCCTGCTCGCGCAGCCGGGGTTCGGCGACCACGCGCTCGGCCTGCGCGCCCAGCGCCAGGTTGCGCAGCGTCGACCGGGTCCGCACGTACGGGCTCACGTACACGGCGACCGGCTCGCCGCCGAGCAGCCGCTTGACCCTCGGTCCGGCGTCCCGGGCCTCCCGCTCGCCGACGGGGGTCAGCGGCAGGGCGTGGTCCGGGATGCGGCAGTAGGCCGACTCGTCGACGTTGCCGAGGCTCTGTCCGTGGCGCAGCAGGATGATCCGCACCCGTCCATCGTGCCGGTGTTACATTGCGACGCGAAACCGGCCGGAAGGTGTCACATGATCAAGTACATCGCGCTGTACCGGAAGCCCGCCGATCCCGACGCCTTCGACCAGGCGTACTTCGAGTCCCACCTGCCGGTCGTCGCCCGCACGCCCGGCCTGCTGCGCACCGAGGTCGCCCGGGTGACCGACGTCTACCACCCCGGTTTCCTCGGCGAGACCGAACCGCACATCGTCGCCGAGATGTACTTCGAGTCCGCCGACACCATGAAGGCCGCGTTCCGCTCGCCCGAGTGGCAGTCCGCCGGGGCCAACCTGACCGAGATCGGCGGCGTCGAGCTGGTCGCCATGTTCGCGGCCGAGGTCACCGAGGTCGCGGCCCGGTGATCGCCGTCGTGATCGGCGGCGGCACGATGGGTGCCGGCATCGCCCACCTGCTCCTCGCCGGCGGCCACGACGTGGTCGTCCTGGACGCCCCCGACCGCGTCGACGCCGCCCGCGCGGCGGTCGCGGGGTCCCTCGCCAAGGCCGCCGAGCGCGGCAAGCTCATCGCCGGCCCGGACGAGCTGCTGGCCCGCCTCACCGTCGTCGACCGCCTCGACCCCGTCCCGGCGGAGCTGGTCGTCGAGGCCGTCCCCGAGGACGTCGGGCTCAAGCGCCGCGTCCTGGCCGCCGCCGCCGACGCGTGCCCGGACGCCGTGCTGGCCTCCAACACCTCCTCGCTGTCGATCACCGCGCTCGCCGCCGGCCTGCCCGGCGACCGCGTCCTCGGCATGCACTTCTTCAACCCCGTGCCGGTCCAGCAGCTGGTCGAGCTGGTCCTGCACGACGGTGTCGCGCCCGAGGTGGTGACCAGGGCCCGCGGCTGGGCCGAGGAGCTGGGCAAGACCGTGATCGAGGTGCGGGACGCCCCGGGCTTCGCCACCTCCCGGCTCGGCGTCGCGGTGGGCATGGAGGCGATCCGGATGCTGGAGGAGGGCGTGGCGAGCGCCGAGGACATCGACACGGGGATGCGCCTGGGCTACGGCTGGCCGATGGGCCCGCTGCGGCTGACCGACCTCGTCGGCCTGGACGTGCGGCTCGCCATCGCCGAGCACCTGGACGCCGAGCTGGGACCGCGCTTCGCGCCGCCGGACCTGCTGCGCGCGAAGGTCGCCGCCGGCGAGCTGGGCCGCAAGACCGGCCGGGGCTTCTTCACCTGGTAGGCGGGGCGTCCCACCTGGTAGGCAGGACGTCGTGCTGATCAGGGAGCTGACCGAGCGGGACCTCGACGCCACGACCCGGTTGCGCCGGATCGCCTTCGGGCAGGCCGACCGGCCCGCGCTGCGCCCCGGCCGGCGCGGGCTGGGCGCGGACCTGGACGGCCGCCTCGCCGCCATGCTCACCATCACCGACTTCCACCAGTTCTGGGGCGGCCGGACGGTGCCGATGGGCGGGGTGGGCGCGGTGGTGGTGGACCCGCACGCGCGCGGCCGGGGCGTGGCGAGCGCCCTGCTCGACGCGGCCCTGCGCGACCTGCGCGAGCACGGGCAGCCGCTGGCCGCGCTGTACCCGACCGTGCCCGCGCTGTACCGGTCGCGCGGCTGGGAGCGGGCCGGCGTGCACGAGTGGCTGGAGCTGCCCTTCGACCGGCTCCCCGCCGGTCCCCGATTGGCGCTGCGCGCGGCCGGCGAGGGCGACCCGGCCGCCCTGCACGCCTGCTACACCGAGCTGGCGTCCACGGTGAACGGCCTGGTCGACCGCGCCGCGCCCGCCGTCGACCCGGGCGCGGTGCTCGACCTGGACGTCGCCTCGGTGCTCCCGGGCCACGACGGCGAGGTCCGCGGCTACCTCACCGCCGAGCGCTCCCGGCACGAGCTGCGGGTGTTCGACCTGGTCGGCAGGGACGCCGCCGCCCAGGCGGCCCTGCTGGGCGCGCTGCGCAGCTGGGCCGGCCTCCTCGACCGGGTGAAGCTGCGCGTCGTGGACCCCGCCGTGACCGGCCTGCTCACCGACCAGGGCGTCGAGTTCACCACCACCGCGTCGCACTGGATGCTGCGCGTGGTGGACCTGCCCGCCGCCGTCGCCGCCCGCGGCTGGCCCGCCGCCGAGGGGGTCACCGCGTCCGTCGACCTGGAGGTCGTCGACCGGCACGCGCCGTGGCACGCGGGCCGGCGCCGCCTGGTGGTGGAGGACGGCGCGGTGCGCGTCGAACCCGGCGGCACGGGCGCGGTCACCGTGCACGCCCGCGCGCTCGGCCCGTGGTTCGCCGGGATGCAGGACGGCCACGCCCTGCGCCGCGCGGGCCTCCTCGACGGCGACGCCCGGCTGCTCGACCGGCTGGTCGGCGCACCCGGCGTCCCGCGCCTGGCGGATTTCTTCTAGCCTGGGCGGCCGTGCTGCTCGCCGCGCTGGAACTGCTCGGGATCGCCGCGTTCGCCGCCTCCGGGGCGCTCGCCGCGGTCCGCGCGCGGCTGGACGTGTTCGGCGTGACCGTCCTCGCCCTCACCACCGCGCTGGGCGGCGGCATCGTCCGCGACGTGCTGCTCGGCGTGCACCCGGTCACGGCGCTGGTGACGTGGCCCTGGTTGGCCGTCGCCGGCGTCACCGGACTGGTGGTCTTCCGGTTTCACCCGACCGTGGCGAAGCTGCGGAGGGCCGTGCTGCTGCTCGACGCGCTCGGCCTCGGCCTGTTCGTCACCGCGGGCACCACGACGGCCCTCGACCTCGGCGCCCCGCCGTACGCGGCGTGCCTGGTGGGCCTGACCACCGGCATCGGCGGCGGCGCGCTGCGCGACGTGCTGCTGAGGGAGATCCCGCTGGTCCTGCGCCGGGAGATCTACGCGGTGGCGGCCCTGGCCGGCGCCGTGGTGGTGGCCGCGGGCGACGCGCTGGGCCTGCCCGCGGCGCCCGTCGCGCTGGTCGGCTCGGCGATCGTGGTGGGGGTGCGGCTGCTCGCGCTGTGGCGGCACTGGAACGCGCCGGTGGCCCGGACGCCGGACGGCTCCCCGGAACTTGACGGCTAGCTCACACGCGCTTCTCAGGCGGCTCTCAGGACCGCGGGCGAAACTGAGCCCATGCGCATCCTCGTTGTCGACGACGACAGGGCCGTGCGTGAGTCGCTACGCCGCTCACTGCAGTTCAACGGCTACCAGGTGGACCTGGCCGGCGACGGCCGGCAGGCCCTCGAATCCGTCGTCTCCCAGCGCCCCGACGCCATGGTGCTGGACGTGATGATGCCCAGGCTGGACGGGCTGGAGGTCTGCCGCAGGCTGCGCAGCACCGGCGACGACCTGCCGATCCTCGTGCTGACCGCGCGCGACGCGGTGTCCGACCGGGTGTCCGGGCTGGACGCGGGCGCGGACGACTACCTGCCCAAGCCCTTCGCGCTGGAGGAGCTGCTGGCCCGGCTGCGCGCGCTGCTGCGGCGGGCCACCACCGACACCGGCGAGGAGCCCGCGGGCGCCGTGCTGCGGTTCGCCGACCTGGAGCTGGACCCGGGCACGCGGGACGTGCGGCGCGGCGAGCGGCCGATCAGCCTGACCCGCACCGAGTTCGCCCTGCTGGAGCTGTTCCTGGCGCACCCCAAGCAGGTGCTGACCCGGGGCCGCATCCTGGAGGACGTCTGGGGCTACGACTTCCCGACCTCGGGCAACGCCCTGGAGGTCTACGTCGGCTACCTGCGCCGCAAGACCGAGGCCGAGGGCGAGCCCCGGCTGCTGCACACCGTGCGCGGCGTCGGCTACGTGCTGCGGGAGACGCCCCCGTGATCGGTGACCGGGGCAGCTCGATGCTCGACGCGGCGAACGGGCGCCTCCAGCGGGTCTCGCTGCGCGCCCGCGTCACCCTCCTCGCGGCGTTCTGCGTCGCGGGCGTCGTGGCCGTGGTGTCCCTCGGCGCGTACATGACGGTGAGCAGCAACCTGCACACCCAGCTGGAGGAGAACCTCCGCCAGCGCGCGCAGGCCGCGGTGACCGCGCCCAAGGTCAACAACGACGTCACCGAGATCCCCGGCGCGTTCCTCGCGGCGGGCGACATCCGGATCGGCGTGCTGGACGTGGACGGCCGCATCTCGTACCCGAAGGGCACGGTCGCGCCGCCGATCCAGCCCGCCGACCTCGACGTGGCGCGCGGGCTGAGGACCGAGAACTTCTGGACCGACACGCGCACCGGCTTCCAGGTGCTCACGCTGCCCTACGGCGACGGCCAGGCGATGCTGATCGCCCAGTCCACGAAGGGCCTGAACACCACCCTGGGCAAGCTGTCGGTGGTGCTGTTCGTCATCTCCGGCCTGGGCGTGCTGGTCGCGGCGGCGGCGGGCACGGCGGTCGCGCGCACCGGGCTGCGGCCCGTGCAGCGGCTCACCGAGGCCACCGAGCGGGTCGCCAACACCGGTGACCTGCGGCCGATCCCGGTGTCCGGCGACGACGAGCTGGCGCTGCTGTCCCAGCGGTTCAACTCGATGCTCGGCGCGCTCGCCGAGTCGCGGGAGCGGCAGCGCAGGCTGGTCGCCGACGCGGGCCACGAGCTGCGCACGCCGCTGACGTCCATGCGCACCAACCTGGAGCTGCTGCTGGCCTCCGAGCGGCCCGGCTCGCCCACGCTGTCCGACGAGGACAAGGCCGAGATCAACGCCGACGTGCGGGCGCAGCTCGACGAGCTGACCACGCTCATCGGCGACCTGGTCGAGCTGGCCCGCGAGGACGCGCCGCAGTTCGTGCACGAACCGGTGGACCTCGTGGAGGTCGTGGAACGGGCGCTGGACCGGGCGAGGCGGCGGGCCACCGAGGCCGTGGACTTCCGCGTGCGGCTCCAGCCGTGGTCGCTGCTGGGCGACTCGTCGGCGCTGGAGCGCGCGGTGCTGAACCTGCTGGACAACGCGGTGAAGTTCAGCCCGGCCGGCGGCGTCGTGCGGCTGGACCTCGCGCAGCTGGGCGACGGCAGCGCGGTGATCGAGGTCGCCGACTCCGGTCCCGGCATCGCCGACGACGACCTGCCGCTCGTCTTCGACCGCTTCTACCGCTCGCAGGAGGCGCGCACGCTGCCCGGCTCCGGGCTGGGCCTGGCGATCGTGAAGCAGGTCGCCGAGCGCCACGGCGGCGCGGCCTACGCGGGCCGCGCGCCGGAGGGCGGGGCGCTGTTCACCCTCCGCCTCCCCGGCCGCCCGGCCCCGCTGCCCCAGCCGAACCAGGTCAGCCCTTCGTCGACCCCAGCGTGAGGCCGCCGACGAACTGGCGCTGGAGCACGAAGAACACGACGAGCGTGGGCAGCGCCACGAGCAGCGAGCCGGCCGCGACGAGGTTGTTGTCCACGAAGAACGTGCCCCTCAGGTTCTGCAGCGCCGACGTGATCGGCATCTTCTCGCCGGTCTGGATCAGCACCAGCGCCCACAGGAAGTCGTTGTAGATCCAGGTGAACTCCAGCGTCGCCAGGGCGGCGAGCGCGGGCCGGCACAGCGGCAGGATCACCTGCCAGTACTGGCGGAACACCCCCGCGCCGTCGACCCGGGCGGCCTCGCCCAGCTCGCGCGGGATCGTCCTCATGTAGTTGCTGAGCACGAACACGCAGAACCCGGACTGGAACGCCACGTGGATCAGCACCAGGCCGAACTGCGAGTCGAGCAGCAGCCCGCTGTCGCTGACCCACCCCGGCACCGGCGTGAGCAGGTACAGCCGGTACAGCGGGGTGACGACCACCTGCTGCGGCAGCAGGTTGCCCGCGGTGAACAGCACGAGCAGCGCGACGTTGAAGCGGAAGCCGAACCGGGACACCCCGTAGGCGACCATCGAGCTGAGCAGCAGCACGACCACCACCGCGGGCAGGGTCACCACCAGCGTGTTCAGGTAGTAGTGGGGCAGGTCGGCCCGGGTCCACGCGGTGCCGAAGTTCTCCAGGGTCAGGCTCTCGGCGACCGAGAAGTAGCCGTTGCGCGCGGTGTCGTCGTAGGTGCGCAGCGAGGCGTACAGCGCCCACAGCAGCGGGGCGAGCGTGGCCAGGCAGGTCAGCGCCAGGAACGCGTGCAGGGCGATCCGGGCCGGTCTCGCGGTCACGTCCGGTCCTCCTCGCGGAACACCTGGAACAGGTAGGTGACGATGAAGCCGAGGGAGATCACCAGCAGCACCACGGCCAGCGCCGAGCCCCACCCGATGCGGCTGGACTCGCCGATGACGTTGTCGGTGACCAGCACGGACAGCAGCTCCAGGCCGTTGCGGCCCTTGTTGATCACGTACACGATGTCGAACGCCCGCAGGCCCTCGATGACGGTGACCACGAGCACCACCACGTTGACCGGCTTGAGCACCGGGAACGTGACGCGGGAGAACGCCTGCCAGGCGTTCGCGCCGTCCAGCGCGGCGGCCTCCTTGAGCGCCGGGTCGACCGCCTTCAGCCCGGCCAGGTACAGCAGCATGACGTAGCCGGTGTGCCGCCAGCCGGCGGCGACGAGCACCGCGTAGAGGTTGATGTCCGGGTCGCCGAGCCAGTTGACCGGGTCGGTGGCCGCGGTGCCCAGGACGTTGTTCAGCAGACCTTGTTCGGGCTGGTAGACGAGCTGCCAGATGAAACCGACCAGGGCCAGCGACAGCACCATCGGCAGGTACAGCACGCTCTGGTAGAGCCGCCCGAACCGCAGCTGCCGGTCCAGCAGCACGGCCAGCAGCAGCCCGGCGGTGGTCGGCACGACGAGCAGGAACAGCAGCCACACCAGGTTGTTGCGCACCGCGGGCCAGAACCGCGGGTAGCTGGTGACGATGTCGACGTAGTTCGAGAACCCGACCCACCGGATGTCGCCGAACCCGCCGATGCCGTCCCACGAGGAGAACGACAGGGCGACGGAGCCGAGCGCGGGCACCCACACGAGGGCGACGTGCAGCAGGGACGGGACGCCGAGCATGAGGCCCAGCACGAGCTTCTCGCGCCCGGCGAGGGCGGTGGCGCGGCGGC
>NZ_JBPKJK010000064.1:0-47806 GCF_051756985.1 Saccharothrix sabaoui | reverse complement strand
CGGGGGTCAGGGTTCGACGTTCGCGCTGAAGAAGTCCTCCACCAGGGTCCGGGAGATCTCGTCGCGGGTCACGAACCCGCTCCCGTCCTGGTCGAGGCGGCGGAACGACTCGGCGGCCTCCTGCGGGGAGACGCCCGCCACCGCGGTGTACCACCGGGTGTGCTCGTCCAGGCCGATCCGGCCGTCGCCGTCGGCGTCGGTGATCTCCATCAGGGCGTCGACGAACGGCTGGTAGGTGGCGGTGAACGCCTCCTTGCCGCCCTGGAGCTGCTGCGCGAACCCCTGCTTGAACTCCGCGCGGTCGATGCGGCCGTCGCCGTCGGCGTCGCTGGTCCTGGACAGGTTCGTCCACATGTCGGTCATGACGGTCCCGAGGCGGGCGGCCCGGTCCGACCCGGCCGGCAGCCCGTACGCGCCGGCGAGCACCTTGGCGGCTTCCCGGAAGTCGGACTCCTCGATGTACCCGTTCTTGTCGATGTCGTAGAGGTCGAAGCGCTGGTCCAGTGTGCGTTCAAGGGATTTTGACATGGTCATGGGAACTCCCGGATGAATGCGGCGTACGGCAGTCTGCTTCGTGCGAACCGCACGAAGTCCACCCGTCCCGCTACCCCGAACTCAACTCCCGAACACAGGCCCCGTCAATAAGCCGTCCGAGTGAGCAGGAATTGGTTAGATATTTTTCACACCGTTGCTACCAGCGGCAACGGTTATTAACAGGGCATCCGGGACCGGCCTCGCATTAGCATTCAGTGGGGAGTCGGACGCCGATCGGAGGATTATGCGACATGCCTCGGAATTCACCGGACGGCAGAATTGCGACACCGTCCGGTCTCCCCCGGAAATGCGGGGCTGCAGTAATGCGGAGAACTGCTCCGGCGGTACGGGGCACCGGTCGGGTACCGGCGCGGTCGCCCCGCGGCCGGGGGCACCCCGTTCACCGGCCGGGCGTCGCCTGCCCACCGGGCGCCGTTTGTCCTCCGGCGACCCGGGTAGCCGCCCGGCATGGACGACGAACGCGGGAACGCACCCCGACAGGACTACGACGACGTGAGCCGCGCGCCGCTGGACGAGCAGGCGTCGGGCCCCCTGGACGACGAGGGCGACGGCACGCCGGGGCGCAGCGACAGCGGGTCGGTGCACCCCGAGGCCGGCCCGACCGGCAGCGTCGGTCTCGCCGACTACTCGAACGTCGACCCCGACAACGGCTGAGGGCGGTCGGGCGCGGGATCGCGCTCAGGACGGCGGGGCGGCCCCCGGGCGGACCCACAGCAGGTGCCGCACGCGCGGCGGTCCGGTGGCCAGCTCCCGCGCCGCCGCCTCCACGGCGAGGTCGACCGCGGTGCCGCGTTCCAGGTGCTGGCGCAGGTGCTCGTGCCACGTCTCGACGACGAAGGTCTCCAGGTGCAGCTCCGGGTCCTCCGAGTCGCGGAACAGGCCCCACTGGGTCGCGCCGGTCCTCCGGCGCGACCGGCCGACCTTGCGCATCGCCTCGGTGAACGCCGCGGCCCGCTCCGCCGGCACCCGCCACTCCGCGGTCACCAGCACCGGGCCGGCGGCGGCGTCCCCGACCTCCGGCGGCGCGTCCCACAGGCTCGCGGGCGTGGTGTCGAGCTTGCGGTCGGTCAGCGGCAGCAGGCGCGCCGCGACGAGCACCACCAGCACCATCGCGACAGCCGGGACGACCACGCCCCACCCCACGCCCAGCGCGCCGGCGACCGCGCCCCACACCACCGCGCCGAACGCCTGGCCGCCCATCAGCATCAGCTGGTAGTAGGCCAGCGCGCGGGCCCGCGTCCAGGCGGGCAGCAGCACCTGCGCGGTCGCGTTGAGCGTGGACAGCACGGCGATCCAGCCCGCGCCCGCCACCAGCATCGCCACGACGGCCACCGCGGCGCTCGCGGTCACCCCGGCCAACGCCGTCGCCGCCCCGTAGGCGCAGGTCGCCGCGGTGATCAGGGTGTTCTTGCCGATCCGGTCCAGCAGGCGGGGCACCACGAACGCGCCGCCGATCGCCCCGGCCCCGACGCTGCCGAGCAGCACGCCGTACCCGCCCGCGCCGAGGCCGAGCGGACCGCGCGCCAGGGCGGGCAGCAGCGCCCACAGCCCGCTGCCGAACACGACGAACAGCACGCACCGCACCAGGACCCGGGAGAACAGCGGCGAGCTGCGGACGTAGCGGGCCCCGGTGCGCACGGCGGTGACCACGTGCTCGGCGCCCAGCGGGCGCGCGTCGGCCGGGCGCCGCCACCGCCACAGCACCAGCAGCACGCCGAGGAAGGACACCGTGTTGAACGCGAACGCCGCCTCCGGCCCGGACGCCGCGATCAGCACACCGCCCAGCGCCGGCCCGATCGCGCGGCCGACGTTCATGTTCACGCCGTTGAGCAGCGCCGCCTGCGGGATCTCCGCGCGCGGCACCAGCTCCGGCTGGATCGCCTGGAACGACGGCATGGACAGCGCCTGCCCCACGCCCATCAGCGCGATGAGCGCGAGCAGCGCCACCGGCGTGGCCGCGCCGCTCGCGGCCAGCACGGCCAGCGACGCCGCGCCGGCCAGCATCAGCGCCTGGCCGCACATCAGCACCCGACGGCGGTCCAGGACGTCGCCGAGCGCGCCGGACGGCACGACCAGCAGGAACACCGGCAGCGTCGTGGCCGCCTGGACCAGCGCGACCTCCAGCGTGCTGCCGCCGAGGTCGCCCATCAGCCACTGCGCGCCCACGGTCTGCGCCCACGTGCCGGTGTTGGACGCGAACTGGGCCAGCCACAGCGCGCGGTAGGCGGCGCGGCGCAGCGGCGCCCACGCCGACGGAGCGGTCATGCGGTGCCCCCGGTCACCACCCGCAAGTACCTCGCCGGCACGTCGTCAAACGCCGTTCACCGCTTCGGGGCGCGACGCCAGCAGCGCCGCCTTGTCCGGTTTGCCGCTGGGCGCGATCGGCACCGCGGTCACCGTCGTCACGGTCGCGGGCACCGCGCCGTCGCCCAGTTCGGCGGCGACCAGCGCGCGCAGCGCGTCCCCGTCGGGCGAGGCACCGGGGCGGGCGATGACGAAGGCGTGCACCGCCTCGCCGGTGCGCTCGTCGGGCGCGCCCACGACGTACGCCTGGTCCACGTCCGGGTGGGAGGCCAGGGCCTTCTCGATGGGGCCCGCGTAGTGCAGGACCGCGTTGACGAACACGACGTCGCGGGCCCGCCCGGTCAGGTGCAGGAAGCCGTCGCCGTCGAGCCGGCCGAGGTCGCGGGTGCGGACCCAGTCGTCGCGCAGGACCTCGGCGGAGCGCGCGGCGTCCCCCCAGTAGCCGCGGAAGGCGTTGGCGGTGCGCACCAGGACCTCGCCGGTCGCGCCCGGCGGCACGTCGGCGCCGCCCTCGTCGACCACCCGCACGTCCACGCCGACCCACGGCCTGCCCACGGAGGCGAGCGAACCGGGGTGCCGCCGCACGTCGGCGGCCGTCAGCAGCGACACCATGCCCAGCTCGGTCTGGCCGTAGCCGTGGTGGGCCACGTCGCCCAGCAGCTCGACCGCCTGGGCGAACCGGTGCGGCGCCAGCGGTGACCCGGCCACGAGCAGCGACCGCAGGGTGGTCGCGTCGGTGGGCCGCAGGGTGTCCAGGACGTGGTGCAGCCGGGGCACGGTGAGCAGGCACGCGGTGACGCGCAGCCGCCCGAAGTCGCGCGGCAGGTCCGGCGCGCCCTCGGCGACCACGGCCGTGCCGCCGGAGAGCAGGCACAGCGCCAGGTGCTCGGACACCACGGCGCTGGCGAGGGTGCCGAACAGCAGGAACCGGTCGTAGCGCGCGGCCAGGTCCCGGGTGCGGTCGGTCCACCGCGCCGGCTGCCACGACCAGTGGCCGGTCAGCGCGGCGTAGGTGAAGGAGACGCCCTTGGGCACGCCGGTGCTGCCGCTGGTGAGGACCACCAGGGCCGTGTCGCCGGGCCGCCCCGCGGGCACGAGGTGCTCGCCGTCGGCCGGCAGGTCGCGCTCCAGCACGACGACGCGCGCCGCCCCCGCCGCCGCGCGCAGCGGCGGGGTGTCGGATTCGGCGTCGACCACCAGCACGCCCACGTCGCCGAGCACGTGCCGCAGGTGCGCGGCGGGCAGCCCCTGCCGCACGCCCACGACCCGGCAGCCCAGCACGTGCGCGGCGGCCTGGGCGGCGAACCCGGCCGCGCTCACGCCGGTGGCGAGCGCCACGCCCGTGCCCGGTCCGGCGCCCGCGGCGCGCAGGGCGGCGGCGGTGCGGCGGACGAGGTCGAGCAGCTCGCCGCGGGAGGTGGCTCGTCCCCGGTGCTCGAAGGCGGGCGCGACCGGGTCGCGGGCCAGTTCGTCGAGCAGCGCCTGCGGGAAAACGGACTCTTCCGACATGGGACCTCCGAATCTCTCGGGCGACTCACTACCACCGCGCCGAGCACGCCGGGGAAACCGACAGCGTCTCGACATCGATTGCGACCGTTCGGAGCAGAATTTTTGCCCGTCCATTCTGATCGGATTACACCAAAAGTATGTGAGCTAGATCACCTTGAGTATTGACCAAGGCGTTGTTTAAGTCTCAACCAGCCGCCGCAAATGCCCGTCGGATGAGAGGAGCATTCCGGTGCCCAGCACGGAGGAGTTCGAGTACCTGGTGATCGGCGCAGGTCCGGCGGGGTTGCAGGCGGGATATTTCCTCGCTCGTGCCGGACGCAGTTACCTGGTCGTGGAATCGGGAAGTGCGCCGGGCACGTTCTTCACCCGCTTCCCCCGGCACCGCACGCTGATCTCCAGCAACAAGGTGCACACCGGGTGGGACGACCCGGAACTGCGGCTGCGCATGGACTGGAATTCACTGCTGTCCGACGAGCGCACCCCGCTGTTCACCGCGCGCACCCCGCGCTACTTCCCGCACGCCGACGAGATGGTGGGCTACCTGGCCGACTTCGCGGCCACCCACGACCTCGCCGTCCGGTACGACACCCGACTGGTGGAGATCACCCGACCGGACGACTTCGAGGCCCGTGACCAGCACGGCAACGTCTTCCGGGCCAAGCGGGTCATCGCCGCGACCGGCGTCTCGCTGCCGAACCTGCCCGATTTCGAGGGCGCGGAACTGGCCGAGCGGTACGTCGACGTCACCACCGACCCGGCCGACTTCACCGACCAGCGGGTGCTCATCATCGGCCGCGGCAACTCGGCGTTCGAGACCGCGGACAACCTGATCGAGACCGCCGCGGTGATCCACGTGGTCGGCGCGGGCTCGCTGCGCCTGGCGTGGCGGACCCACTTCGTCGGCCACCTGCGCGCGGTGAACAACAACTTCCTCGACACCTACCAGCTGAAAACGCAGAACGCGGTGCTCGACGGCCGGGTCCTGGGGATTCGGCGGGACGAGCACGGCTACCACGTCAAGGTGTCGTTCGAACGCGTGAACGAAGTGGTCAAGGAAATCCGCTACGACCGGGTCGTCCTGGCCACCGGATTCCGGTTCGACGCGTCGGTGTTCGCCCCGGAGTGCCGGCCGCAGCTGACCATCAACGACCGGTTCCCGGCCCAGACCGAGACCTGGGAGTCGGTGAACGTGCCCGACCTGCACTTCGCGGGCACCATCACCCAGGTCCGCGACTTCAAGAAGTCGACCAGCGGTTTCATCCACGGTTTCCGCTACGGCGTGCGCGCCCTGCACCACATCCTGGAGCAGCGCCACCACGGCGTGGCCTGGCCCACCGCCGACCTCGGCGACCGGGTCGAGGCGGCCGTGGACGAGGTGGTCCGCCGGATCAACACCAGCTCGGCGCTGTGGCAGCAGTTCGCCTTCCTCGGCGACGTGCTGCTGGTCGCGCCGGACGGGCGGATGCGCTACGCGGAGGAGGTGCCGGTCGCCCACACCCGGGTCGCCGTGCCGCGCGGCGACTTCGGCGAGGTCGCCGCGCACGCGGTGATCACCCTGGAGTACGGCGAGGACCACGACCTGGTCGACCCGTTCGACGTCACCGCGGGGCGCAAGTCCCAGGACGACGTGCAGGGCCTCGACGGCCGCTACCTGCACCCGGTGGTGCGGCTCTACCGGGGCGGCGAGTTCGTCGCCGAGCACCACGTGACCGAGAACCTGGAGAACGAGTGGGACAGCGAGGCCGTGCACCGCGCCCCGCTGCGCGCGTTCCTCGGCACCCACCTCGGCTCCCCCGCCGAGTCGGCCGCCGCCGAGGTGCCCGCCGCCGAAGTGCCCGCCGCCGAAGTGCCTGCCGCGTCCGCGGTACGCGCGTGACCGGCGTGCTCGCCGCCGCGCGGGAGCGGGCCCGCGACGTGCTCGACCCGGCGTTCTACGACTACGTCGCGGGCGGCGCGGGACGGGAGCGGGTGGTGGCCGACAACGAGCGCGCCTTCGACCGGCTCGCGCTGCTGCCCCGGGTCCTGCGCGGCAGCGGCGTGCGCGCCACCTCCGTCGACCTGCCCGGCGCGCCCGCCTCGGCGCCGGTGCTGGTCGCGCCGACCGCGTTCCACCGCCTCGCCCACCCCGAGGGCGAGCTGGCCACCGCGCGGGCGGCGGCGGGCACGGGCGTCGTGCTGGTCACCGGCATGGCCGCCACCACCGCGGTGGCCGAGGTGACCGCCGCCGCGCGGGCGGTGGACCCCGGCGCGGCGGTGTGGTTCCAGCTCTACCTCCAGCCCGAGCCCGAGGTCACCGAGTGCCTGGTGCGGCGGGCCGAGCGCGCCGGGTGCACCGCGCTGGTGGTCACCGTCGACTCGCCGGTGTTCGGGCGGCGCGAGCGGGACCTGCGCAACGGCTTCACCGACCTGCCGCCCGGCTACGCCGCGGAGAACATGCGCGACCTGCCGGGCGGGCCGCCCGGCCGCACTCGGGACATCGCCATGTCGCCGGAGCTGTCCTGGGACGACGTGGCGCGGCTGCGGGCGACGACGTCGCTGCCGATCCTGCTCAAGGGCGTCCTGCACCCCGCCGACGCGCGCCTGGCCGTGGAGCACGGGGTGGACGGCGTCGTGGTGTCCAACCACGGCGGGCGGCAGTGCGACGCGGTGCCCGCCGCCGTGGACGCCCTGCCCGGCGTCGTGGCGGCGGCGGGCGGGCGGGTGCCCGTGCTGCTCGACGGCGGGGTGCGGCGCGGCACCGACGTGGCCGTCGCGCTGGCCCTGGGCGCGGCGGCGGTGGGCATCGGGCGGCCCGTGGTGTGGGGCCTGGCGGCCGACGGCGAGGCGGGCGTGCGGCGGGTGCTGGAGGAGCTGCTGGACGAGTACGACCACGCGCTCGCGCTGTGCGGGGCGCGCGGCAACGCCGACCTGGCGCCGGACCAGGTGGTGCGCCGCGCCGGCACCGACACCCCGACCGGCGACCGCCGGGGTGCGTCGTGAAGGTGCTGCCCCTGCTGGCCGCCGCCGCGGTGGTCGGCGCGACCCGGTGGCTGCCGCGACGGGTCGTGGCGCTGCGCGTCCGGGTCTTCGAGCTGGTCAACGGCGACCGCGCGGTGGTGCTGCCGGACGACCGGTACGGGCCCGAGGTGTTCGAGCGCGTGTACGCCGACCCGGCCGTCAACGGCCGCAGCCGCGGCGCGGGCCTGTCCGACCTGTTCTGGTACTGGCTGTCCCCCGGGCCCGAGGTGCACCAGGAGCACCTGGAGGACGGCCCGCGCTACGACGACGTCGCCCGCACCACCCGCCGGATCGTCGGCGGCGCGTCGGCGACCCTGGCCGAGGCCGCCACCCGCGCCGCGGCCACCGCGCTGGACGCCCTGCCCGACGACCGGGTGAGCCTGGTCCGGCTGCGCGACCTGGTGATGCCGGTGTGGGCGGAGTACTTCCACGAGCTGGTGTTCCGCGAACCGTGCCCGCCGCACGCCCGCGACCTGGTCGTGGGCCACGCGAACGACGTCGTCACCTCGCTCAAGTGCACCGGCCTGCGCCACCCGCGCCGCCGGGCGCGCCTGACCCGGTACCTGCGGGCCCGCGTCGAGGCGGGCGACGTGCCGCACGAGCTGCCCGCCTCGCTGACCACCGCCGAGCAGGTCCACTACCTCCAGGGCACGTTCTTCAACACCGCCGTGGTGCAGATGGCCGAGGGCACCGCCCACCTGCTGCTGGCCGTCGCCCGGCACCCGGACGTGCAGCGCAGGCTGGTCGCCGACCCCGACGACGACCGCTACCTCGACCACGTCCTGGACGAGGTGCTGCGGCTGTACCCGCTGTTCGGCATCGCCCACCGCGTCACCACCGGCGAGGTGCGGCTGGACGAGCGGACCTCGCTGCCCGCCGGGACGGTGGTGTGCTTCAGCTACCCGGACTACCACGCCACCGGCTACGACCGGCCCGACGAGTTCGACCCGGACCGCTGGCGGGACCTGTCGGCCCGCGACGCCCACCACATCCCGTTCGGGGTGGCCGCCAACCGGCCCTGCCCGGCGTGGCGGTTGGCGCCGCTGGCGATGCGCGCCTGCGTCCGCGAGGTGCTGCGCCGCTTCCGCCTGGAGTCGACCGCCTCGCACACCCGGTCCATCCCGAACCGCGCGCCGTGCCTGCTCGTGCCGCGCGGTGCCGAGCCCCGACCCGGGGTGCTGCCGGCGCTGCGCCTGTTCGTGCGGCTGCGCGACCGCTGCGAGGACGTGACGCGCAGCCTGGTGCAGCTGGTGCTGGGCACCGTGATGGTGCTCGACGCCCGCCGCCTGCGCCTGGCCGAGCGCTACTTCGCCGCCCTCGACGGTGCCACCCCGAGTGGTGCCGCTCCCGACGTTCCCGCACCGACCACCACCACCGCCACTTCCGCCGCCGCTGATACCGACCGAGCCGGGCGCTGCCCGGTGGTCCACTGACACTGGAGGCGCGTTGACCCCCACCGAACTTGCCCCCGCGTTCTTCCTAGCGGTCGTGGTCGTCCTGTTCACCTGCCGGCTCGTCGGGCGCCTGCTGCGCGCCGTCGGGCAACCCCCCGTCGTCGGCGAGATGGTCGCCGGCGTCGTGCTCGGCCCCTCGGTCCTGGGCGCGCTGCTGCCCGGGGTGGAAGCCGGGTTGTTCCCCCAGGAGCTGAGGCCCGTCCTGTACGTCGTGGGCCAGATCGGGCTCGTGGCGTTCATGTTCCGCGCGGGCTGGGAGTTCCGCATCGACCGGGTGCGCGGCGTGGCCCGCCCCGCCGGCGTGATCTCCGCGGCGGGCATCCTGGTGCCGCTGCTGCTGGGCGGCGCGCTGACCTGGTTCGCAGACGGCCGGGCCGACGTGTTCCCGGACGACGTCCCGCTGCTGGTGTCCGCGCTGTTCGTCGGCGTGGCGCTGGCCATCACCGCGTTCCCGATGCTGGCCCGCATCATCACCGAGCGCGGCCTCCAGGAGACCCGCTTCGGCGCCATCTCGCTCGGCGCGGGCGCGGTGGACGACGCGCTGGCGTGGGTGCTGCTGGCCGGGGTGCTCGGCATGGCCACCGGCGACGCCTGGCCGGTCGCCATCGCGGTGGGCGGGTCGGTGCTGCTGGCCGGCCTGCTGGTGGTGCTGCTGCGCTCGCACGGGCGCGCGGTCGTGCTGACCGAGCGGTTCACCGCGGAGAACCTGCTGCTGGTCGTGGTGGCGGTGCTCTTCCTGGCCGCCTGGTACACCGACACGATCGGCCTGTACGCCGTGTTCGGCGCGTTCAGCCTCGGCGTGGTCTTCCCGCGCTCGGAGGCCCTGGACCGGGCGGTGTCCGCGCTGACGCCGGTGGGCGCGCTGTTCCTGCCCCTGTTCTTCACCTACTCGGGGCTCAACACCGACTTCGCGCTGCTGGGCAGCGGGTCGCTGCTGCTGTTCACGGTGGCGTGCGTCGTCGTGGCGGTCGTCGGCAAGTTCGGCGCCTGCTGGCTCGCCGCACGCGCGGTGGGTGAGCCGCAGCCGGTGGCGCTGCGGGTGGGGGCGCTGATGAACGCGCGCGGCCTCATGCAGCTCATCGCGATCAACGTGGGCCTCGCGGCGGGCATCGTGACGCCGGCGCTGTTCAGCGCGCTGGTCGTGGTGGCGCTGGTGACCACCATCATGGCGACGCCGCTGCTGTCCCTGTTCGACCGCCTCGACCGGCGTCGCACCCGCGGCGACGTGCCCGAGCAGGTTCCCGTGGCGCCCGGCACCGCCTGATCCGTCTGCCTGGGCCGCCGTCCCGCGCGGGGCGGCGGCTCAGGCGACCGGTCCCCGTTCCGCGCCCTCCCGTTCGACGCCCTCGCGTTCAGCGCCTTCCGCGCCCACCTCCACGGGCGGCAGGAAGCCGACGAGCCGGGAGCGGCGGGCCAGCCGCCCGTAGGCGTCGCCGATCGCCTGCCGCACCACGTCCTGGTCGACGCGTTCGCCGAAGCGCCGCGCCACCTCCTCGGCCGCCTTGTCCAACTGCGCCTCGACGACGGTGTTCACCTGGCCCGCGTCCACCTCGTTCGCGGTCGCCCCACCGGCGTTCACCTGCTCCGCGCTCACCTGGTGCGGGACGCTCGCGCCACGCCCCGACAGTTCGTCCGCCACGGGTTCCTCCATCACGAAGACCACTCGGTTCCTGGTCGTCGGGTACCCGCGACCGGGTGCGGCGAACACACCCGGCCGGATGGACCGCAGGTCAGCGGCGGAAACGGGAGACGAGCCCGGCCAGGCCGGTGGGTCGCGGGCGGACGGGCAGCCTGCCGGAGACCACGTCGTCGAGCAGCGTGCCCACGGTCTCCGCCGCGCACGCCCGGTTCGCGCCGATGCCGCCGGACGGGCCGCGCTTGATCCAGCCCACGACGTACGCGCCGGGCCGCCCCTCCACCCGCCCGCCGGTGTGCGGGACGGTGCCGGCGGCCTCGTCGAACGGGAGGCCGGGCACCGGGGTGCCCCGGTAGCCGACCGCGCGGACCACCCGGCCCGCGGTGATCTCCACGTCCCCGTCCGGGCCGGTCACGCGCAGGCCGCGCACCTCCTCGTCGCCGACGACCTCCAGCGGCGCGGAGCGGAACCGCAGCACGACGCGCCGCCCGGCGGGCGGTGGCGCGGACCAGTCGACGGCCTCGCGCGGCACGTCCCGCAGCAGCCCGGCCTTGTCGGCGGGCGCGGCGGCGTCGATCGCCCGCAGCACCTCCGGGTCGTGCGCGTCGACCACCAGGTCCGCGCCGTCCCGCGCGAGCAGGGCGAGCAGCTCCGGCCTGGTGTACGCGGCGACGTCCGGGCCGCGCCGGGCGAGCAGCACGACCTCGCGCACCTCGCTCGTCCGCAGCCGGGCCAGCGCGCCGGGGGCGATCGCCGTGCCCGCGAGCGCGTCCGGGTCGGCGGTCAGGATGCGCGCCACGTCCAGCGCGACGTTGCCGGTGCCCACCAGCACGACCCGCTCGGCCGACAGGTCCACCGCGTCCGCCGGCACGTCCGGGTGGCCGTTGTACCAGGCCACGACGGTGGTGGCGGCGAGGCTGCCGGGCAGGTCCTCGCCGGGGACGCCGAGCGGGCGGGCCGCCGACGCGCCGACGGCGTAGACCACCGCGTCGTGCCGCGCGGCCAGCTCCGCCGCGGTGACGTCCCGGCCCACCTCGACGCCCAGCCGCAGCCGCAGCCGCGGGTGGGCGTGGAAGCGGGCGAACACCTCGCCGATCTTCTTCGTCGACGGGTGGTCGGGCGCGACGCCGTAGCGCACCAGGCCGCCCGCGACCGGCAGCCGGTCGATCAGCGTAACCCGGGCGTTGGTGTGCAGCAGCAGGTCCTCCACGGCGTACATGCCGGCCGGGCCGGTGCCGACCACGGCCACGTCCGGCGCCTTGAGGTCGCCGGGCAGGGCGCGGTCGAACACCGGCGGTCCCCACGCGTGGAAGTTCGGCGAGGGGTCGGCCGCCTCCGCGATCACGTCCCGGTCCGCGTAGTGCTCGGCGTTGATCCGGGCGTAGGGCCGCATCGCCGCGCTCAGGGCGTCCACCGGGAAGATCGCGTCGACCGGGCACGCGTCCGCGCACGCGCCGCAGTCGATGCACGCGCGCGGGTCGACGTAGAGCATCTCGGTGGTGCCGAAGTCGGGCTCGTCCGGCGTCGGGTGGATGCAGTTGACCGGGCAGACGGCGACGCAGGACGCGTCGTTGCAGCAGGTCTGGGTGATCGCGTAGGCCATGGTCGCCGTCAGATGAGGTTCGCGCGCCGGTAGAACGCCAGGGACGCCTTGGTGAGCAGCCCGCAGGAGTCGAGGAACTCCATCAGCCCGGCGCAGCTCGACCGCAGCATCGCCTTGTGGTGCTCATTGGCCCTGGCCTCGCGGATGGCGCGCTCGGCGTCCAGCCCGGCGTTGGCGTAGACCTCCTCGCTCACCATGCTGGTGACGATCGCGTACGACGCGCCGGCCACGACGAGCGCGTTGACCTGCCTGCGCAGCCGCCCGGCGCCCCTGAGCCGCTCGCGGGTCTCCTCGCGGGCGAACTTCATGTGCCGCGACTCCTCGACCACGTGGATGTTGTTGATGGTGCGCACGAAGGGCACTACCCGCTCGTCGCGCATCCAGTCGCGCTGCATGACGTCCAGGACCTCTTCGGCGACCAGGATGGCGGCGTAGGCGGCCTCGCCGAACGCGAGGGTCTTGAACGCCCGGCCCAGCTCGACCACCACCCGGCGCGGCCGGTACGCGGGGGCGCGCAGCTTCGCCGCGCCGCGCGCGAACATGATCGAGTGCCGGCACTCGTCGGCGATCTCGGTCAGCGCCCACTGGAACGCGGGGTCGGTCGGGTCCTTGGCGTAGAAGTCCCGCAGCACCATCTGCTGCAGGATCATCTCGAACCAGATCCCGGTGCTCGCCACGGACGCCGCCTCCTGGCGGGTCAGCTCGCGCTGCTGCTCGGGGGTCATCTCGTCCCAGTAGGACGTCCCGTACAGCGTGCTCCACTCCGGGCTGGCGCCGTGGTAGTCGGTGTCGAGCGGCGTCTCCCAGTCGACCTCGCGCACGGGGTCGTAGGAGAGCTGCTCGGACGAGTCCAACAACCTGCGCGCGACGGCCTGGCGGTCGGGCCGGGCCGCGTCCGCGTGGTCGTGGGTGTCGACGCTGGTCATGAGGGCTCCCTATGACTGATTGCCTGTTACCCGAGATTACTGTTACCAACGGTAACACACAAGTATCGGCCTCGGACCAGGCACGGGAGTTCCAGGTGAGGTGGCCGGGACGGGACCCGGCACCGCGCGCGGACGCGCCGGGCGTCACCCCTACGCGTGCGCGAGGACCAGCAGGCGCTGGTGCGCCCAGTCGGCGGGGCCGCCGTCCGGACCCAGGAACGCCACCCCGGCGAACCCGGCGTCGCGCAGCCACCGCTCGTACTCCGCGAGCCCCACCAGCCGCAGCGACCACGTGCACGAGCGCGTCCGCCCGTCCCGCACGAGGGTCCGCGCGCCGGTGATCCGGGTGCCGGCGGCGTCCAGGGAGACCTCGTCGAGCATCAGGTCGTCCCCGGCCCGGCGCAGGACGACCCGGTGGTTGTCGGCCACCGCCCTGGCGTGCTCGTGGACCGGGTGCACGGTGTCGATGAGCAGGCGACCGCCGGGGCGCAGCGACCGGCACAGGGTGCGCAGCACCAGGCGGCTGTCCTCGTCGTCGCCGTAGCCGAAGCTGGTGAACCACAGCAGCGCCGCGTCGTGCTCCGGTTCCGGCTCGAACCGCCGCAGGTCCGCCACCTCGAACGTGGCCCCGGTCCCGTCCCGGGCCGCGTCGGCGCGCGCCGAGGCGATCAGGGTCGGGCTGCGGTCGACGCCGTGCACGCGCACGCCGCGCGCGGCCAGCTCCCGCGCGACCCGGCCGTAGCCGCAGGCCGCGTCCAGCACGGACGCGCCCGCCCGCAGGCCCGCCACGCGCATCGCCAGGTCCGCCTCGGCCCGGTTGAACCCGCGCGGGTGGGAGTGGCGCATGAAGTGCTCGTAGTCGGCGTCGAACACCGCGTCCAGGTCGTCCTCGCCCATGTGCGCGGTCGCCGGGCGCCGCGCGGGTGCCCTGGTCGCCGCGGTCGCCGGGCGCTGCGCGGTCTGGGACATGCTGCTGCTCCGTTCTGCGGGCGGGGGACGGCGGGCCGTCGGACCACGCGTACCCCCGGGTCGGGCGGGCCAACGCCGCGCGGGCCGGCATTCCCCGTTCGTGCGACCCCGCGCCCCGGGAAATGCGGGCGCGGCGAGTGGTGCCCGCGTGCTACCCACCTGTGGTGGACCGAATGACCCTCAGCGCACTCGCGCACGCCGACCACCCCATCTCCGCGCCGCTCGACGACGTCACCGTCGCCGACCTGCTCGACCGGGCCGTGCACCGGCCCGACGCCCACCTGCTCGACCTCGGCTGCGGCGAGGGGGCGTGGCTGCTGCGCGCGCTCCAGGCGAACGACGCCGCCACCGCCGTGGGCGTCGACATCTCCGACGCCGGGTTCGACCGAACGCACGCCGAGGCGCTCCGCAGCGGCGTCGCGGACCGGTTGGAACTCGTCCGGCACGACGTGACGACCTACCGCTCGACGCGCCCGGCCGACGTGGTGCTCAGCGTCGGCGCGGCCTACGCGTTCGGCGCGGTGGCGCCCACCCTCGCCGCCGCCCGCCGCCACCTCGCGCCCGACGGCGTGGTCGTGTTCGGCGACTGCTTCTGGGAAAGCGAACCGTCACCGCGGGTGCGCGCGCTGATCGAGGTGGGACCGCAGTCGTTCACCGACCTGGCGTCGACCACGGCGTCCGTCGTGGCCGACGGCTGGACGCCCGTGCACGGGCACGTGAGCACGCTCGCCGAGTGGGACGAGTACGAGTGGAGCTGGACCGGGTCGCTCGCCCGGTGGGTGCTCGACCACCCCGACGACCCGGACCACCGGCAGGCGCTGGAGGTGTCGGCCGCGCACCGGGAGGACTGGCTCGGCGGCTACCGGGGCGTGCTGGGCTTCGTCGTGCTGGTACTGCGGCCCACGCCGCCCGGCGCGGGGTCGGCTGGAGCAGGGTCGGCCGGCGCGGGGTCGCCCGGCGCAGGTTCGCCCGGCGCAGGTTCGCCCGGCGCAGGTTCGCCCGGCGCGGGGCCGGGCGGCGCTGGGCCCTCCAGGACCGAGTAGACCAGCCCGTCGACCACGTGGTGCCGCACGAACCCGAGCTTCTCCAGCAGCCGGCCGGACGCGGTGTTGGCGTCGAGGTGCCGGGCGACGAGGCGCTCGGCGAACCCCCGGGCGAACACCTCGGCCACGACCGCCCGGGTGGCCTCGGAGGCGTACCCGCACCCCCAGGCGGCGGGCGCGACCCAGTAGCCGAGCTCCACCGCGGGCACGCCGACGCCCGACTCCCCCGACGACCGCTCGTTCACCGAGACGAGCCCGACCGCCGCGCCCGACCGGTCGTGCATCGACAACCACCCGTACCCGCACCGCCGCCAGTGCTCCAGGGCGGACTGGTGCTTGGTGCTCACGGTCGCGTCGTCCCAGGGCGTCCCGTCGCCGACGTACCGCACGACCTCGGGCAGCGCGGCGAGCGCGCGCAGCCCCTCCCGGTGCTCCGGCGCCCACCGGCGCAGTTCGAGCCGCTCGGTGCGCAGCCATGGTCCCGCGTTCGGGCCGTCCTCGATCAGGCCGTCCGGGGCCGGGTCGTCCGGGATCATGGTCCCATTGACGCACGACGTGCCGGTGCCGCGCGCGCCACCCCCGGGGGTCAGCGGTTCAGGGCCCGGTCCACCAGGGTGGCGACGGGCGCCTGGACGTGCCGGCCGTGACCGGGGACCAGGGTGTCGGCGGGCAGGTCGCGCAGGCCGGCGACGGCGCGCTCCACCCCCTCCTCCGACTCGTTGAACACCGCGGGCAGCTTCTGCGCGCCCGTGCCGAGCCGGGAGATCGGGTGGCCGGTGACCAGGGTGTCCCCGCTGAACAGCACGCCGGTGGACGGCATCAGGTACGCCGTGTGGCCCCGCGTGTGACCGGGCGTGGGCACGGCCACCAGCCCGCCCGGCACGTCCAGCGGCACGCCCGGCTCGACCGCGACCACGTCGTCCACCTTCATCTTCAGGTTCGCCAGGCCCACGGCGCGCACCGTGTCCGCGACCCACCGCACGCCGGCGACCCGCGTGCACTGCCGCAGCATCTGCACCGGCGTGATCTGCTCCAGGTACTCGCGCCGGGCGTGCCGCGCCTCCTCCGCGCCCGTCATCACCGGCGCACCGCACCGGGCGACCACCGCCGGGATGCCGCCCATGTGGTCGAGGTGGGCGTGCGTGAGCACGACGGCGGTCACGTCCTCCGGCCGTCGTCCCACGGCCTCGATCGAGGCCAGCAGCGCCCCGAGGTCGCGGGGGTACCCGGCGTCCACCAGGGTGAGCGACGAGCCGTCGTCGACCAGGGCCCAGTTCACGTTCGTGCCGGTGGCCACGTGCACGTGGTCGTCGATCCGGGTCAGCTCCACGGCCGCGAGCCTAGTGCGGCGATCACCGGGCCGCGGGGTGCCGGGTGGGGGCGGCCGGGTGCCCGGCCGCCCCCACCGGATCAGGCCGGGACGGTCCACCGCTGCCAGGTGTTGGCGTTGCAGTCCCAGACCTGGAGCCGCGTGCCGTTGGCGGTGCTCCCGCCGGGCGCGTCGAGGCAGCGGCCGGACTGCGGGTTGCGCAGCTGTCCACCCTGGACCTGCCACTGCTGCGCGCCGGAGCCGTTGCAGTCCCACAGCTGCACGGGCGTGCCGTTGGCCGTGCCCTGGCCGGCGACGTCCAGGCACTTGCCGAGGGCGCGCACCGCGCCGGACGCGGTCCACGTCTGCGCCGCCGTGCCGTTGCAGTCCCACAGCTGCACGGCGGTGCCGTTGGCGGTGGCCGCGCCGGCGACGTCCACGCACTTGCCGCCCACGCCGGTGATCGGTCCGCCGCGCGGGGCGGGCGCGGTGCCGCCGGGGACGGTGAACTCGCCCTGGTTGAGGACGCGCGGGTGGAAGTAGGCCGCCTGGATCTCGGCGTTGGTGTTGTCGCCGCGCAGCTGCTCCGACCAGAGCATGAAGTACGACCAGCGGGTCTGGGTGTCCAGCAGGGACGCGTTCGGCACCTTGCCCATCTCGGCGACCGCGATGGGCTTGCCGGCCGCGATGGCCTGGACCTGCTGGTAGTCGGCCTGGCTGGGGTGGGGCTTGTACCAGACGTCCAGCGACACCACGTCCACGTACTGCGCGCCCGGGTAGTAGGACGCCCAGCCGCCGGCCGGGTTGTCCTGCACGTTCCACACCCAGATCAGGTTGTCCAGGCCCTTGCCGACCAGGTGGTCGCGGGTGATCCGGTACAGCCGCGCGCCGCCGTCGGGGCCGGGCCGGTTGCCCCACCAGTTCCACGACTCGTTCATCTCGTGCAGCGGGCGGAACAGCACCGGCACGCCTGCGGCCTTGAGCTGCTGGAGGTAGGGCACGACCTCGTCCAGGCGGCGCTTCCACGCGGTGTTGAGCGCGGTGCCGTCGGTGACGACCTGCCTGAACTGCTCGGCCGAGATCTGCGTCTTGACGCCGCCGTCGAACTCGCAGGTGCTGCCGCCGGTGGGCGTGCACACGTGCCAGGTGAGGGTGACCAGCGACCCGTTGGCCCACTCGGTCTTGGCCTGGTCGACGACGCGCTGCCGGTTCGCCACGTCCTCGGCGCGGAACATCAGGTCGCCGCCCCACAGGCCGGGGTACTGGCCGGTGATGTCCTTGACCTGCTGCGTGTACTGGCCGGGCAGGCTCGCGGGCTCCTTGTTGTGCTGGCCGGAGACGACGGCGCGGCCGGTGATGGACGCCAGGTGGTCGAGCACCGCCTGGCGGGACGAGGCCGGGAACGCCGAGGTCTGCGGCGTCGCCGCGACCGCGAGGCCGAGCGCGGTCAGCAGGGTGGTCAGGACGGCCAGGGCGCGTTTCGGTATGGAGTGCACGTGCTCTCCTCTGGATCGGACTCCACGCAGGGGGAGGTGGAGCGTTCTACCGGAGCGGTGCGCACCGCCGAACAGGGATTTCCGGTGGGAGAACAGACCGGATAGGTCTGGACAACACGAAGTTAAGTGCCCCGGATCACAGTGTCAAGACGAGGAACTAAAACGCACTAGTACCGGTCGCGGCCGGGAGCGGTCACCGGCGCGGCGGCGCGGTGGAGCCCCGGGGGACGAGGCTCGGCACGTGCGCGCGGTGGACCGGGGGCGTCACGCCGGCCATCACGTCGAACAGCGTCCCGGCGGCCTGCGCGCCGAACGAGAACACGTCGTGCCGCATCGCCGACAGCGTCGGGCGGGTCAGCTGGCACAGCTGCGAGTCGTCCCACGCCAGCAGCGACAGGTCACCGGGCACGGACAGGCCGAACTCCGCCGCCACGCCCAGCGCCGCGACGGCCATGACGTCGTTGTCGAACACGATCGCGGTGGGCCGGTCGGCCGCCAGCAGCAGGTTCCGGCACGCCCGGCTGCCCTGGTCGGCGGAGAAGTCGGCCACGACGGTGCGCGCGTCCAGGCCCAGCTCCCGCGACACCTCGGTGAACGCCCGCGTGCGGATGGCGCTGTGCCCCAGCTCGACCGGCCCGCTGACCCGCGCGACGCGCCGGTGCCCCAGCGCGGCCAGGTAGCGCACGGCCTCCGCGACGGCGGCGGCGTCGTCGGTCCACACCGAGGTGAACGGCCCGGCCAGGCTCGGGTGCCCCACGACGACGGCGGGCAGCCCGATCCCCGCCAGCGCCGCGACCCTCGGGTCGTCCACGCGCAGGTCGACCAGGATGCAGCCGTTGACCCGCCCGCCCTGCCACCACTCGCGGTGGACCTCGACCTCCTCGTCGCCCTCCACCAGCCTCAGCAGCAGCGAGCACGAGCGGCGGCCCAGCACGCTCTCGATGCCGGAGATGAACTCCATGTAGAACGGCTCCAGCCCGAGCATCCGCGCGGGGCGCGCGATGACCAGGCCCACGGTGTGCACCGCGCGGCCGGCCAGCGAGGACGCGGCCAGGTTGGGCCGCCACCCCAGCTCCCGCGCGGCCTCCAGGATGCGCTCGCGCGTCGAGGCCGACACGCCGGGCTTGTCGTGCAGCGCGATCGTCACCGCAGACGGGGACACGCCGGCCAGCGCGGCGACGTCCTTGATCGTCGCCTTGCGCTCCCCGCCCGCCGCACCGACCCGTTCCACATTCGGCAACCTACCAGCGCGGACGACATTACTGTACCGTTTTAGTAGGTGTCGGCCGCAGGTCGGGTGCGTGGTCCGGCGGTACCGGGCCATGCTCGCCCGAGGCCGGAGCGGCGCGCATTGATACCTTCGGGGTATGACGTTCACGCTGGAGCAGCTGCGCGGGTTCGTCGCGGTGGCCGACGAGCTGCACTTCGGCCGGGCAGCGGTCCGCCTGAAGATGACCCAGCCGCCGCTGAGCAGGCAGATCCAGAAGCTGGAACGCGCGGTCGGCGCGCAGCTGCTGGTGCGGGACAACCGCCGGGTGACCCTCACCGCCGCCGGCCGGGTGTTCCTGGCCCAGGCGCGGCGGCTGCTCGCGCTCGCCGACGCCGCCCCCGAGCAGGCCCGGCGGGTGTCGTCGGGTTCCAGCGGCCTGCTCCGGGTCGGCTTCACCGCCGCCTCCACGTACGGCGTGCTGGGCGCGCTGCTCAACCGGCTGTCCGCCGAGCTGCCGGACCTCGACGTGGACCTGGCCGAGATGGCGACCCGGGAGCAGGTGGCCGGCCTGCTCAACGAGGAGGTCGACCTGGGCCTGGGCCGGCCGCCGTTCGACCGCGCCGCGTTCGGCTCGCGCCCGCTGCACCGGGAGGCGCTGCTGATCGCGGCGCCCGAGGGCCACCGGCTGCTCGGCGCGGGACCGGTGGTGACGGCGGCCGACGTGGGCTCGGAGCCGGTGATCATGCACTCGCCGACCCGGGCGCGCTACTTCTACGACCTCGTGGTCGGCGCGGTGCCGATCGCGCCGGAGAACACCGTGCACGTGGTCAGCCAGGTGCTCACCATGCTGTGGCTGGTGGCGGCGGGCCGGGGCATCGCGTTCGTGCCGGAGTCGGCGGCGCGGCTGTCCATCGAGGGCGTGGGGTTCGTGCGGCTGGCCACCGCCGTGCCCGAACCGGTGGAGCTGCACCTGCTGTGGCTGCGCGCGTCGGCCAACCCGGCGCTGTGGCGGGTGCTGGGCGTGCTCGGGGACGGCGTGCTCGGAGACGGCGTGCCGGTCAGGTGACGCCGGCCGCGAAGGCCCGCCATGGACGCTCGCCGTGGATGCCGTCAAGGTATTGAGCAATGCGAAACAACACTTGGACAGGCATCGTGGCGTGTTCCTACGGTGATCGGGACCCCACCGCCGCGCGCCGCCACGCGCGGCGGCCCCACCGGCCCTAGGACGCCGTAGCCGTGACGCTGATGCCCCCCGACGTTCTCGCGGACCGACTCAAGTCCGGTCTGCTGTCCTTCCCCGTCACCCACTTCGACGACGCGCTGGAGTTCGACGAGGCCCGCTACCGCGAGCACCTGGCCTGGCAGTCCGGGTTCGACGTGGCCGGCCTGTTCGCCGCGGGCGGCACCGGCGAGGGCTTCTCGCTGACCCAGGCCGAGGTGGACCGGGTGGTGCGGGTCGCCGTCGACGAGGTGGGCGGCGCGGTGCCGGTCGTCGCGCCCGCGACCGGCGCCACCGCGGTGGCGGTGGCCCAGGCGAAGGCCGCCCAGGAGGCCGGCGCGTCCGGCGTGCTGCTGTTCCCGCCGTACCTCACCGAGGCGAGCCAGCGGGGGCTCGCCGAGCACATCACCACCGTGTGCCGGGCCACCGACCTGGGCGTGGTCGTCTACAGCCGGGCCAACGCCGTGCTGTCCGACACCACCGTGGCCGAGGTCGCCGACCGCAACCCCAACCTGATCGGCCTCAAGGACGGCGTCGGCGACATCGAGCGGATGACCCGCACCTTCGCCAGGGTCGGCGACCGGCTGGTCTACGTGGGCGGGCTGCCCACGGCGGAGACCTTCGCGCTGCCGCTGCTCCAGCTCGGCGTGAGCACCTACTCCTCCGCGCTGTTCAACTTCCTGCCGGAGTTCGCGCTGGAGTTCTACGCCGCCGTCCGCGCCCAGGACCGCACGGCGGTCTACGGGATGCTCAACGACTTCGTCATCCCCTACCTCGACGTCCGCGACCGCGCCCGCGGCTACGCGGTGTCCATCGTCAAGGCCGGGCTGACCGCGGTGGGCCGCGACGGCGGCCGGGTGCGCCCGCCGCTGAGCGACCTCACCGCCGACGAGCTGGCCGAGCTGACCGAACTGGTGCGGAAGGTGGCGTAGTGGCCGGCACCCCGCCGCACCCCGTCCGCTGACCCCGGCCCCCTCCCGCGAAGGAGCGACATGACCGCCGTGCTCGACCGGATCACCTCGGTCACCCTGTCCTCGGTGACCCTCCCGCTGCCCCGGGGCATCAGCGACGCCAAGGTGCTCACCGGCAGGCAGCGGCCGATGACCGAGGTCGCCCTCCTGTTCGCCGAGATCCGCACCGAGGCCGGGTTGGAGGGCGTCGGGTTCTCCTACTCCAAGCGCGCGGGCGGGCCGGCGCAGTTCGCGCACGCCCGCGAGGTCGCGCCCGACCTGATCGGCGAGGACCCCAGCGACATCGGCCGGCTGTGGACGAAGCTGGTGTGGGCGGGCGCGTCGGTGGGCCGCAGCGGCGCGGCCACCCAGGCGCTGGCCGCGATCGACGTGGCGCTGTGGGACCTCAAGGCCAAGCGGGCGGGCCTGCCGCTGGCCAAGCTGCTGGGCGCGCACCGCGACTCGGTGCGCTGCTACGACACCTCCGGCGGCTTCCTGCACGAGCCGGTCGAGCGGCTCAAGGACAACGCCACCCGCGCGCTGGGGTCCG
This sequence comes from Saccharothrix sabaoui, assembly GCF_051756985.1. NCBI lineage: Bacteria > Bacillati > Actinomycetota > Actinomycetes > Pseudonocardiales > Pseudonocardiaceae > Saccharothrix > Saccharothrix sabaoui. Next base: position 26,076 of record NZ_JBPKJK010000064.1, on the reverse strand, counting down.
GCGTCGGCGGTGTCAAGATCAAGGTCGGCCACCCCGACCGGGCGGAGGACCTGCGCCGGGTCGCCGCCGTCCGCGAGCACGTCGGCGACGGCGTGCCGCTGATGGTCGACGCCAACCAGCAGTGGGACCGGCCCACGGCGATGCGCGTGGGCCGGGCGCTGGAGGAGTTCGACCTGGTGTGGATCGAGGAGCCGCTCGACGCCTACGACGCCGAGGGCCACGCCCGGCTGGCCCGGTCGCTGGACACCGCCATCGCCACCGGCGAGATGCTCACCAGCGTCGCCGAGCACTACGAGCTGATCCGGCAGGGCTCGGTGGACGTCCTCCAGCCCGACGCGCCGCGCATCGGCGGCATCACCCAGTTCCTCAAGCTCGCCGCGCTCGCCGAGCACCGCGGCATCCAGCTCGCGCCGCACTTCGCGATGGAGATCCACGTGCACCTGGCCGCCGCCTACCCGCTGGAGCCGTGGGTGGAGCACTTCGACTGGCTGCACCCGCTGTTCGACGAGCGCCTGGAGATCAGCGGCGGCCGGATGCACCTGTCCGACCGCCCCGGCCTGGGCATCACGCTCAGTGAGCGGGCCCGCGCCTGGACCGTCGACCGCGTCACCGCGGAGCTGCCCAGGTGACGGTGCGGGTGGTCGCGGCGTGAACGCCGTGCTGGGCGGTTTCGCGGCCCTGGTGGCGGTCATCGCGGTCGGGTGGCTCACCGCCCGCACCGGCGTCCTGGGCGAGGGCGCGGCCGGGGTGCTGTCCCGGCTGTCGTTCTACGTCGCGACGCCCGCGCTGCTGCTGCTCACGCTCGCCGACGCCGACCCGTCCGCGCTGTTCTCGCCGACCCTGGTGGCCACGGCGGGCAGCGCGGTGCTGTGCGGGCTGCTCTACGCGGTGATCGGGTGGTGGCGGTGGCGGGTGCCCGCCGCCGAGCTGGCCACCGGGGCGCTGGCCACGTCCTACGTCAACGCGGGCAACCTCGGCGTGGCCATCGCGGTGTACGTGCTCGGCGACGCGTCGATCGTGGCGCCGGTGCTGCTGTTCCAGGTGCTGGTGCTGGCCCCGGTGGGGCTCACCGTGCTGGCCTCGTCGCACGGCCGGGTTTCGCCGCTGCGGCTGCTGACCCAGCCGCTGCGCACGCCCGTGGTGCTCGGCTGCGCCGCCGGGCTGGCGCTCGCGGGGACCGGCTGGGAACTGCCCGCCCTCGTGCTGCGGCCGGTGGAGCTGCTGGCCGGGCTCGCCGTGCCCGCCGCCCTGCTGGCCTACGGCACGAGCCTGCACGGCGCGCCGCGCCCGGCGTCGGGCGAGGCCGCCGGGCAGGTGTGGCTGGCCGTCGCGCTGAAGGCGGTGGTGCAGCCGGCGGCGGCCTGGGCGCTGGGCCGCTGGGTGCTCCGGCTGGACGACGCGGCCCTGCTGGCGGTCACCGTCACCTCCGCCCTGCCCACCGCGCAGAACGTGTTCGTCTACGCCACGACCTACGACCGCGGCAGCGAGCTGGCCCGGGACGTGATCCTGATCAGCACGGTCCTGTCCGTCCCGGTCCTGGTGGGGGTCGCCCTCATGCTGGGTGCGTGAGGGCCCCGGCCCCCGGTCACCGCGCGTGGCACAGGTCACCGGCTAGCTATAGGTCAATAGCTATCGTTTTATAGGTACTCTGTCCCGGTGACCGACAGCACCGAGTTCGCCGTCGTCCTGAACGACCTGCACCGCGTGGTCGACCGGCGGATGTCGCGGGACTTCCCGCACCCCAAGCCGCCGGAGAACCAGCTCGCGCTGCTGCGCCTGGTCGGGGCGCGCGAGGGGATCACGGTCCGCCAGGCGGCGGACGTCCTGCTCATGCAGCCCACCAACGTGAGCACGCTCGTCTCCCAGCTCGTGGAGGCCGGGATGCTGACCCGCGTCCAGGACGAGCAGGACCGCCGGATCGCGCACCTGCACGTCACCGACGAGGCGCGGACCCGGATCGGCGAGGCCGACGCCGCCATGGGCGACGTCCTGGCCGAGGGGCTGCGGCGGATGGACCCGGCGCAGGCCGACACCGTCCTGCGGGCGCTGCCCGCCCTGGCCGCGCTGCTCGACGCCCTGTCCTGACCCGCGCCCCGTCCTGACCGGCACCCTGCCCTGCCCCGGGCCCTGTCCTGACTCGGGCCCTGTCCTGTCCTGGGCCCTGACCCGGGCCTTGCCCTGCCCTGACCGGCGCGCTCGCCCGAGCGGTCCGGTCACACCGTTGAGAACCACGTTCGAGAGGGAACACCCGTGCACGACACACCCGTCCTGGCCGACGCCCGACCGGAGGCGGCACGCGAACGACCCGGCCCGCGCAACAACCCGTGGTGGACCCTGGTCGCCGTCGCGTTCGGCCTCTTCATGGTCGGCCTCGACGGCAGCGTGGTCGCCATCGCCAACCCCTACATCGGGCAGGACCTGAACGCCTCGCTGGCCGAGCTCCAGTGGGTGACCAACTCCTACCTGCTGGCGCTGGCCGCCGCGCTGATCCTGGGCGGCAAGCTCGGCGACCGGTTCGGCCGCCGCACGTTCTTCCTGGCCGGCCTGGTCCTGTTCACGCTCGCCTCGGTGGCCATCGCCGTGGTCGGCTCCACCGCGGGCGTCATCGTCTTCCGCGCGGTGCAGGGGCTCGGCGGCGCGCTGATGATGCCGAACACCCTGGGCCTGCTGCGCGCGGTCTTCCCGCCGCGGAAGTTCGGCGCGGCGGTCGGCATCTGGGCCGCCGTCTCGTCGGTGTCCACCGCGGCCGGCCCGATCGTCGGCGGCCTGCTCGTGGAGCACGTGAACTGGGAGTCGGTGTTCCTGATCAACGCCCCGATCGGCGTGGTCGGGCTCGTCGTCGGCCTGCTGGTGCTGCCGGAGAGCAAGGACGGCACGGGGCACCACCGGTTCGACCTCCCCGGCCTGGCGCTGCTCGCACTGGGCATGATCGCGATCGTCTACCCGGTCGTGCAGAGCGAGAGCTGGGGCTGGGCCTCGCCGAGGACCATCGGCCTGCTGGTGCTCGGCGTGGCGCTGCTGGCCGCGTTCGTCGTGGTCGAGAACCGGACGGCGCACCCGCTGCTGCCGATGCGCCTGTTCCGCAACCCGTCGTTGAGCGTGGCCACCGCGGTCACCGCGGTGAACTTCTTCGTGCTGCTGGGCTCGATCTTCTTCCTCATGCTGTACCTCCAGAACGTGCGCGGGCACGGCCCCGTCGAGGCCGGTGTGCTCACCCTGCCGCTGAGCCTCGCGTCGATGGTCGCCAGCCCGCTCGGCGCGGCGCTGACCGACCGGTACGGCCCGCGCCTGACGCTCACCCTGGGCATGGTGCTCCAGGCGGGCGCGTCGTTCGGCCTGCTGGGCCTCGGCGTCCACTCCGGCTACGCGACGATGTGGCCGTGCTTCCTGGCCCTGGGCCTCGGCGTGGGCATGGTGATGGCCGCGTCGTCGGAGGCGATCGTGGGCAACGCCCCGGTGCGGGACGGCGGCGTCGCCGGCGGTCTCCAGGCCACCGCGCTCCAGGTCGGCGGCGCGCTCGGCACGGCCGTGCTGGTGTCGGTGCTGGGCAGCCGGGTCGGGTCCACCCTGCACGACTCCTTCCTGTCCGCCGGGGTGCCCGCCGCCCTCGCCGACGGGCTGGGCGAGGCGGGCGACGCGGTCGCGATGGGCGTGACCCCGGTGCTGCCGGGCGTCACGGCGGAGGTGCAGGCCGCGGTCCGGGAGGGCGCGGCGCAGGCGTTCGTCTCCGGCATGCACGTCGCCGCGCTGGTCACCGGCGGCCTGTGCCTGGTCGGCGCGGTGCTGTCCGCGACGATCGTGCGCCGGGGCGGCAACAGCGGTGCCGGGGTGCCCGCCGTGCACTGACCACCGGAGGGTCGGCCGCGTCGTGCACCTGCCCGGCGGGTTCCGCGCAGGACCCGTGACGGCGTGCCCGCGCCGGCGGGCGACCTGGTCGAATGCGGCCATGCCGTTCACCGGGTCGCACGTCGCGGCCGTCCTCCCGCTGGTCCGCTCCCCCTTCGTCCCGTCGGCGCTGGTGGCCGGGTCCGTGGCGCCCGACCTGCCGTTCTTCGTGCTGCTGCGCCCGGCCGGGGTCGAGTACACCCACACGTGGTGGGGCGTGGTCCTGGTGGACCTGCCGATCGCCCTGGTGGCCCTGGCGGTCTACCGGGTGCTGCTGTTCGAACCGGCGCTGGCCCTGGCCCCGGACGCGGTGCGGTCGCGCCTGGCGCACCTGCCCGCGCCGCGCTTCGGGGTCGCCCTGGTCGGCTCGGCGGTGCTGGGCACCCTGACGCACCTGTTCTGGGACGGTTTCACGCACGCGACCGGGTGGGCCGTCGCCCTGCTCCCCGGGCTGAACGCGGTGGTGGGGTCCCAGCCCCTGCACCAGTGGGGCCAGTGGGGCAGCACCGCGGTCGGCGGGCTGGTGGTGGCGGTCTGGTGCCTGCGGCGGCTCTCCGCGCTGCCCCGGCGACCGGTCCCCGCCCGCCTCGCCCCGCCGGCCCGCCCCCTGCTCCCCCGCGCCGCCGTGGTGCTGTCCACGGCGGTCTTCGCGGGCGTCGCCACCGAGGGGTCCGCGGTGGAGGACGTGCTGGTCGGCGTGTCGATCACGGTCACCACGGGCGCGGCGTGCGGCCTCGCGCTGTACGGGCTGTGGCGCCGGGCCGCCCGCCTGGTGGCGCGCGGTCCCGCTGCCGCGCCGCCCGCCCCGGTTCCGCGGGACCGGAGCGGTGGGCGCCGCCTAAGGGTTACCGAGGGTGGGCGTCCCGACCCGCTGTCTGGTGCGCGACCGGACCGCACTGCATGATGTGCGGTGTGAGCGAGGCGAACTCCCGGTCATCGGCGGACGACGACGGGACCGGTGACGGCGTGGTGGTGCTGCGCCTGAGCGGCGAGATCGACATGTCCAACAGCGACGACCTGCGCGACCGGGCCGTCGAGGCGCTGGACGGCGCGGCGGCGGCGCTCGTGCTCGACCTGTCCGGGGTGACGTTCTTCGCGTCGTCCGGGCTGGCGGCCCTGGCCCAGCTGCGCCGGCGCGGCGTGGAGTCGGGGCGGCGGGTGCACGTGGTGGCCAGCCGGAACGTCCGCCGCACGCTGGAGCTGACCGCGATGTCGACGCTGCTCCCCCTGCACGACGAGGTCGAGGACGCGGTCCGGGCGGCGTCGCGCGGGGCGGGGTCGGCGTGACCGGCGCGGTCGGCACCGGGCTCGTCGGGCGGCGGTCAGGTGGGTGACCCGCGCGCCCTGCCGGTGTCGGACCCGCTGGTGATCGCCCTGGACGGGGTGGCGCCGGCCCTGTCCGACATCAGGCGGAAGGCAGCCGCCTTCGTCGACGGGCTGGACGAGGACAAGGTCGGCGACCTGCTGCTGGTCGTCACCGAGCTGGTGAGCAACGCCTACGACCACGGCCTGCGCGCGCTGGAGGTGCGGTTGACCGGCGACGCGGACTCGGTCCGGGTCGAGGTCGACGACGAGTCGCCGGACCGGCCCGTGCTCGGGCACTCGCGGCTGGGCGCGACGCGCGGCAACGGCCTGCGCATGGTCCAGACGCTGTGCGTCGACTGGGGCGTGACCTGGCGGGACCGGGGCAAGACGGTGTGGGCCGTGCTGGCCCGCGAGGACGCCTGACCGCCGGCGCGGGTCAGGCGGTGGGCGACCGGGGCGCGGCGCGCAGCCCGAAGTGCAGGTACGGCGTGCCGTCGGGCAGTTCGTAGAACACCGCGGGCACCCACGGCTCGGACTCGGCGGCCCGCCCGGCGAACACGCCGTCGGCCACCGGGACGAGGTCCAGCTCGACGTCCCGGGTCAGGTGGGCCAGCTCGCTCGTGTTCTCCGCGCGCAGGTGCAGGACTCCGCCGCCGTCGGTGACCCGGACCTCGTAGCCCAGCCGCGAGTACGTGCCGACGTGCCGCGCGACGTCCACCACCGGCGGTTCGTCGGGCGGCGCGAAGCGGGGCACGTCGACCCCGGCCAGCTCGCCCAGCAGCTCGGCGAACAACGACTGCTGCACCGCGGCGGGCACGCCGCCGTTGGTGAGCAGCACGACCGCCACCCGCGCGTCCGGCACGACCCGCAGGTACGCCCGCTGCCCGATCGTCGCGCCGTCGTGGCCGACCGCGGGACCGCCCGCCCAGTCGTAGACGATCCACCCGAGGCCCCAGTGCGTGCCCGACCACGGGTCGGGCACGCGCACCTGGGGTTCGCGCATCACCGCCGCGTGCCCGGCGGGCAGCACCCGCGTGCCGTCGGGCGCGACGCCGTCGTCCAGGTGCAGGCGGGCGAAGCGCAGGACGTCCGCCGCGGTGGCGCAGATCGTGCCGGCGGGCCCCGCGGCCCGGGTGAGGCCCCAGACCGGCGCGGGCACCTGCTCCTCCCCCGCCTCGCCGAGGTGCCCGATCGCCGTGCGGAACCGCAGGGCGTCCTCGGGCAGCGTCGTCGTGGCGTGCGCGCCCAGCGGGGCGAGCAGCCGGTCCCGCAGCGCCGCGTCCCACGTGCCGCCCGTCAGCACCTCGACGATCCGGCCGAGCACCGAGTACCCGCTGTTGCAGTAGGACATGGTCGCGCCCGGCGGGTGGGTCCACCCGAGCGCCGCGCAGGCCGCGACGTACTCGGCCAGGCAGTCGTCGCCGCGCCCGGTGTCGCGGAAGAAGTCCCCGTCGATGCCGCTGGTGTGGGTGAGCAGGTGCCGGGGCGTGACGGCCGCGGTCGTCACCGGGTCGGCGACGGCGAACCCCGGCAGCACCGAGACCACCGGCTCGTCGAGGTCCAGCCTGCCCTCCGCGACCAGCTGGAGGACCAGCGTCGCGGTGTAGACCTTGGTGATCGACCCGACCTGGAACAGCGAGTCGGTCGTCGCCCGCACGCCGGTGCGCAGGTTCAGCACGCCGGTGGCGCACTCGTGCACCTCGTCGTCCACCAGGACCGCCAACGACGCGCCGGGCACGCGGTGCTCCGCGCACAGCTCCGCCAACCGCTCCCGCCAGTGCTCGACGTCCATGACTCCCCCGGGGTGCCTCGACGATCGCCGCTGTACGCAAGGTACCGATCACCGGGTCACCCCGGGGTGGAGTCGCGGTCAGCCGTACGCGCGCAGCTCGTAGACGCGGGCGGCCACCTCCGCGGTCTGGGTGGGCACCAGGACGTCGAGGCGCACGTGGCGGCCCGACACCCCGGCGACCGGGTGCACGGTGGTGGCGGCGGTGTTGCCGGCGATGTCGACCACCCGGGTCCACCGCACGCCGTCGTCGGACACCGAGAGGGTGAACGCCCTGGTGGTGAAGGAGGCCGGTTCGCCGCCCGCTTGGGCGTGGTCGACCTCGAACCGGCCGATCGCCCGGGTCGCACCGAGGTCCACCTGGAGCTTCGCGCCGGCCACCGACGAGCAGAACTTGTCCGCGTTGCCACCGCCGACGCCGCCGTTGACCGCCTTCTCCGGCCCTTCCGACGCGCCGCACGACGGCGTGCCGGTGGCGGGCCTGCCGAGCGCGAGGTTCGCGCCGGCGCCGGTGAGGTGGTCGACGACGAGGTTGTCGAAGGAGGCTTCGGCGTTGAACACCCGCACGCCGTTCGCACCGGTGCGGTGGGTGGCGTCGGTGACGCTGATCCTGGGGGTGGCCAGGTCGTCCACGTACACCCGGATCGACGCGCCGGCGGCCGTCACCCGCAGGCGGTGCGCCTTGCCGGGCACCACGGTGACGGGCGCGGACGCCAGCGGGGTCCAGGTGCCGTCGGCCCGGCCGAGGACGACCCGGCCCGCCGCGCTGATGCCCGCGTAGTAGCCGCGGTAGGCGTCGGCGCCCACGCCCTCCCCGGTCACCCGGAACGCGACGCCCGCGTCACCGCCGCCCGAGGTGATCGTGACCTCGGTGTCCTGGGTGAAGTCGCTGAAGTCGGTGTCCAGCAACGCTTTTCCGCCCGGCGAGCTGCCCGCCCGGAACCGGCCGCCGGTCGCCGACCACGTGCCGCCGAACGTCCTCCAGCCCAGCGCGTTGCCGTCGGCGAAGTCGTCGTGGACCTCCATGGCGACGCGGCGGATCGTGCCGTCGGCGTTGAAGTGCAGGCGGTCGTAGGCGAGTTGGCGGTGGTTGCCGTCGGTCTCCCCGAGCGGCCTGCGGTGGTAGACGACGTACCGGATGTCGGTGCCCGGCACGGTGAGCACCGAGTTGTGCCCCGAGCCGCGGGCGACCGCCGGGTCCTGCGCCAGCACCTCGTCCAGCTTGGCGAACGGCCCGGTCGGCGAGTCGGCGATGGCGTACGACACCGAGTAGTCCGGGCCGGTCCAGCCGCCCTCGGACCACATCAGGTAGTACCGGCCGCCGCGCTTGAACATCTGCGCGCCCTCGACGTAGCCGGACGGCGTGATCTCCTTGAAGGTGGTGCCGTCGGCGAACGTGCCGAGGCTGACCATGTCGCGGTTGAGCTTGACCACGTTCGCGTGGCCCCAACCGCCGTAGTACATGTACGCCTGACCGTCGTCGTCGATGAAGACGTCCTGGTCGATGGGCTGCGCGCCGTTGTGGAACGCGTCGACCAGGGGCCTGCCGAGGGCGTCCCGGTAGGGGCCCTCGGGGCGGTCGGCGACGGCCACGCCGATGCCGCCCGTCTCGGAGTCGTTCTGGATGTCGTTGGCGGCGAAGTAGAGGAAGTACCTGCCGTCGCGCTCGACCGGGGCGGGCGCCCACACCGCGTACTCGGCCCACGGCACGTCCGCCGTGGTCAGCACGTCGGGGTGCTTGGTCCAGCGGACGAGGTCGGTGGAGGAGAACGCGTCGAGGTGGGTCTGCTCGGCGTAGGGCGCGGAGGTCGTCGGGAAGACCCAGTACCGGCCGTCGTAGACGGCGACGTCCGGGTCGGCGTACCACCCGTCGACGAACGGGTTGCCCGACTCGGCCGTGGCGTGGTCGGGGACGGCCGCCCCGGGAAAGGTCGTCGCGGTGGCGGTCGTCGCGGGGACGGCCGCTGCGGTGGTGGTCGTCGCGGTGGCGGGCGCTGCGGTGGCGGGTGTCGGGAGCACCGCGGGGACGCCGCACACGAGCAGGGCGGCGAGGACCCGGGCGGCGAGGCGGGTGGGCGCGGTCGGGAGAGCGGTCATCGTTGGCAGCTCCAGCAGGGCGAACAGGCTCCAACAGAAACGAACATCCTCACCCTGAGGGTGCCGGGCGCGACACGGTCCCGCAAGGGTGAAACCGTGTCGTTCCAACGATGTCGTCCCGGCCGTTCCCGGGAACCGCGCCCGTCCCGGCCCGGCTCGCCGCAGCTCATTCTCGGTACCAGTGCGTTTCTGCGTACTTCTGGTCGGTTGTGCACGCCGCTCCCGGCCCGATCACCCTCGGTGACACCCGGACGCGGGTCGCGCCTATGATCCACCGGGTGACCGCCTACGACTTCGACGAGTTCGACCACCTGGACGCCTCGGTCCTGCCGGAGCGCCAGCAGCGCATCCTGGTCGTGATCCGGGACTGGGTGGTCCGGCACGGCTACTCGCCGAGCACCCGCGAGATCGGTGAGGCGGTCGGCCTGCGCTCGTCGTCGTCGGTGTCGAAGCACCTGGCTGCCCTGGAGGACAGGGGTTTCCTGCGCCGCAGCACCAGCATGTCCCGCCCGATCGACGTGCGCGCGTTCCTGCGCGACCCGTCCGCCGAGCGCGCGGCGGCCGACTCGGTGCCGGTGCCGGTGGTCGGCGACATCGCCGCGGGCGCGCCGATCACGGCCGAGGAGCACGTGGACGACGTGCTGAACCTGCCGCGCGAGCTGACCGGGCGCGGCACCGTCTTCGGCCTGCGGGTGCGCGGCGACTCGATGGTGGACGCGGCCATCTGCGACGGCGACATCGTCGTGGTGCGCCGCCAGGAGGAGGCCCACTCGGGCCAGATCGTCGCCGCGATGATCGACGGCGAGGCCACAGTGAAGGTCTACCGGCGGCGCGGCGGCCACGTCCTGCTGGAGCCGCGCAACCCGGCCTACCCGGTGATCGACGGCGACGAGGCCGTGGTGCTGGGCGCGGTCGTGTCGGTGCTGCGCAGCGTCTGAGGCCGGGTCCCGGCGGGCGGCGCGCACCACTACGGTGGACCGATGCCCACGGTCAGGCAGTTCCAGGTCACCTTCGACTGCGCGGAACCCGAGCGCGTCGCCCGCTTCTGGTGCGAGGCGCTGGGGTACGTCGTCCCCCCGCCGCCGAAGGGGTTCGCCGCGTGGAGCGACTTCGACCACTCCCTGCCGCCCGCGAAGCGCGGTTCGGCGTTCGCCTGCGTCGACCCCTCGGGCGCGGGGCCGCGGCTGTTCTTCCAGCGCGTCCCCGAGGGCAAGGCCGTCAAGAACCGGCTGCACCTCGACGTGCGGGTCGGCACCGGGCTCCTGGGCGAGGAGCGCCGCGCCGCGCTGGAGGCCGAGTGCGCGCGGCTGGTCGCGCTCGGCGCGGTGCGCGTGCGGCTGCTGCTCGCCGACGAGGACAACGAGTCGTGCCTCGTGATGCGGGACGTCGAGGGCAACGAGTTCTGCCTCGACTGAGGGGCGGCACGCCCTAGGCTGGTGACCTTCCGGTGCGATGGGGCGGTGTCCATGCGCGAGCACGGCCCGGGACCGCTCGACGCGGTCCCGCCGACGACGCGGAACGAGGTCGTCGGCGTGGTCGGGTCGGTGGTGCAGGCGGGGTCGATCGGCGGCGACGTGCACGTCCACCCGGCCGGTCGACGGCCGCCCACGCCGCGGCAGCTGCCGCTCGCACCCGCGCGCTTCGTCGGGCGCGCTGCCGAGTCGGCCCGGCTGACCGAGGCGGTGACCGCCCCGGGCGGGGCCGCGCAGGTCGTCGCGCTGGCCGGTCCCGGCGGCATGGGCAAGACGTGGCTCGCGGTGCACTGGGCGCACCGGCACCTCGACCTGTTCCCGGACGGGCAGCTGTTCGTCGACCTGCGGGGCTTCGGCCCGGACGGCGAGCCGATGGAGACGGCGGTGGCCGTGCGGGGCTTCCTCGACGCCCTGGGCGTGGAACCCGGCGACATCCCGGCGGACCTGCACGCCCAGGCGGCGCTGTACCGCAGCCTGGTCGCGGACCGGCGGGTGCTGGTCGTGCTGGACAACGCCGCGACCGCCGAGCAGGTCGTCTCGCTGTTACCGGGCGGGAGGACGTGCACCGTGCTGGTCACCTGCCGCCGCGTGCTGACCTCCCTGATCAGCCGGTACGGCGCCCACCACGTGCGGCTGGACCCGCTGACCACCGGCGACGGCCACGTGCTGCTGACCGACTGGCTCGGCGCGGCGCGGGTCGCGGCCGAACCGGACGCGGCGGCGGAGCTGGTGGACCACTGCCGCGGCTTCGCCCTCGCCCTCGGGCTGGTCGCCGGGCGCGCCCACACCCACCCCCACGTGCCGCTGGCGCGGCTCGCCGCCGAGCTGCGGGAGATCGGGCTCGACGCCCTGGACGACGACGACCCCGCCGCGAGCCTGCCCACGGTGCTGTCCTGGTCCTACCGCGCCCTGCCCGCCGAGCAGCGGCGGGTGTTCGGCCTGCTGGGCGTCGCACCGGGTTTCGACACCGGCCTGCCCGTCGCGGCGAGCCTGACGGGGCTGACCCCGGCGCGGACCAGGCGCGTGCTGGGCGGCCTGGTGGAGGCGTCGTTGCTGGACCAGGACCCGCGCGGCCGGTACGCGATGCACGACCTGGTGCGCGCCTGCGCCGCGACCGTGGCCGACGAGGACGTCCCGGCCGACGAGCGGGACGCGGCGGTGCGGCGGGCGCTCGACCACCTCGTCCACACCGCCCTCGCCGCCGACCGGATCATCGCGCCCCACCGCCTGCCCGTCGTGGCCGAGCCGCCCGCGCCGGGCACGCAGGGCACCCCGCACGAGGACACCGCGTCGGCGCTGGCCTGGCTGGACGTCGAGCACGCCAACCTGCTGGCCGCGCAGCAGACCGCCGTGGCCGCCGGCCACCACCGGGTGGCCTGGCTGGTGGCGTGGTCGCTGGACGCCTTCCACGGTCGGCGCGGGCACCTGCGCGACCGCGTCACGACGTGGCGCGTCGCGCTGCGGGCCGCCGTCGACCCGACGACCCGCACCCGGGCCAACCGGTTCCTCGGCCGCGGCCTCGCGCACCTGGGGCAGCACGACGAGGCCGTCCGCCACCTGCACCGCGCGCTCGCCCTGGCCGAGCACCACCGCGACCCCGTCGAGCGGGCGCACACCCACCGGATGCTGTCGTGGGCCTGGCGGCAGCGCAACGAGTGGACGCACGCCCTGGAGCACGCCGGGTGGGCGCTGGAGCTGTTCCGCGTCCTCGACCAACCGGTCTGGGAGGCCGACGCGCTCAACCAGCTGGGCTGGCACGCCGCCCGGCTCGGCGACCACGACGCGGGCCGCGCGCACTGCCTGGCCGCCCTCGACCTGTACGACCGGCACCCGAACCCGGACGGCGAGGCGGCCGTGCTGGTCAGCCTGGGCTACCTCGACCACCACAGCGGCCACCACGAGCGGGCCGTCGAGCACTACCTGCGGGCGCTCGACCTGTACCGCGACCTGGGCAACACGTGCCTGTCCGCCGACGCGCTGGAGAACCTGGGCCACCCGTACGCCGCCCTGGGCCGCCTCGACGAGGCCCGCGGCCTGTGGGACCGGGCGCTGGAGCTGTACCGGCAGCAGGAGCGCCACGACGACGCCACCCGCGTCCGGGAGCTGCTGGGCGACGGCTGAGCCGCGCGCCGGCTCACGTGCCGGGGTTCACAGGCCGTGCCGCCGGTTGCCCGCCACCAGCTCGGCCACCCGCGCCTCGGCCTCGGCCGAGAACGGGTCCCGGTAGGCGTCGACCGCCCGGCGGGTGTCCTCGGCGACCAGGTCCGCGTTGACCTGCGCGCCGGCCGCGGCACCGGCCGCCGCCGCCGCGCCGACCTGGGCCGCGAGGTCGGCGACGTTGCCCGCGGCCCACACGCCGGGCACCTCGGTGCGGCCGGTCGCGTCGACCGCGACGTGCTCGCCCATCCCGGACGGGTGCGGCACGGGCCGCAGGCCGAGCGCCTCCAGGACACCGGCGCGGGCGACCATCCGACTGGCCACGGCGACGGTGTCGCGGGCGACGACCCCGCCGTCCGCGAGCCGCAGGCCGGTGATCCGGTCGTCGACGACCTCCAGGGACGCCACCTCGCCGGGCACCACCCGCACGCCCCGCGCGGCCAGCTGCTCCGCCTGCTCGTCGGTCGGCGCGGGCCCGGTGTGCGCGAACAGGACGACGTCGGCGCTCCACTGCCGGAACAGCAGCGCCTGGTGCACCGACATCGGACCGGTGGCCAGCACGCCGATGGCCCGGTCGCGGACCTCCCACCCGTGGCAGTACGGGCAGTGCACGACGTCGCGGCCCCACCGCTCGCGCAGCCCCGGCACGTCCGGCAGCTCGTCGACCAGCCCGGTCGCCACCAGCAGGCGACGCGCCCGGACCACGCGACCGCCGACCTCCACCGCGAACCCGTCGCCCTCCCGGACCGCCGCGCCCACCTCGCCCGCGACCACGTGCCCGCCGTAGCCGCGCACCTCCGCCCGACCGCGCTCCAGCAGTTCGGCCGGCGACACCCCTTCCCGGGCCAGCAACCCGTGCACCGCGTCGGCCGGGGCGTTGCGCGGCGAGCCCGCGTCCACCACCAGCACGGACCGCCGGGCGCGGGCGAGCATCAGCGCCCCGTTCAGCCCCGCGGCCCCGCCGCCGACCACCACCACGTCGTACCTGTCGAGCACCTGTCCGGTCACGTCGACCACCTCCTGCCGACCACGATGCGGGCAGGTGCGCGGGATCGGCAATCTTCGTTGCCGATATGGCAACTCGTCGACCGGGCGGGGTCAGGCGAACTCGGGCAGCCTGCGCGCGACCTCGGCGGGTGACGGCATGGCCGCGATCTCGCCGGCCAGGACCCGCGCGGCGTCGCGGTGCGACCGGTCGGCCAGCAGCGTGAGGGCGAGGTCGGCGACGGCGTCCGCGCCCCGCTCCCCCGGCGGCAGCAGCAGCCCGGCCCCCGAGGCGACGACGGCGTCGGCGTTGGCGAACTGGTCCGCCCCCTGCGGCAGCAGCAGTTGCGGCACGCCGACCGCGAGCGCGCCCAGGGTCGTGCCGCTGCCGCCGTGGTGCACCACCACGTCGACGTGCGGCAGTAGGTCGGCCTGCGGCACGCGGGCGCGGGCGGTGACCCGGGGCGGCAGGTCGCCGAGCCGGTCCGGGGGCACGTTGCCGGTGGCGACGACGACGTCCAGGCCCAGGGTCGCGAGGCCGCGGGCGGCGTCGGCGAGCGGTTCCGGGGCGCCGAACGCGGTGCCGAACGTGAGGTAGACCAGCGGGCGGGAGCCCCGGCGGGCGGGCAGCTCACCCGGTTCGGCGTGCGGCACCGGGCGCAGCGCGACGCGCTCCTCGGTGGCGAGGAAGTCCCGGTCCTGCAACGAGGGCGGGCAGATGTCGACGTGCGGCAGGCCGGGGACGGCGTCGGCGGGCCGGACGAGGCCGATGCCCTCGGGGAACAGGCGGCCGAACCCGTGCCACAGGCTCGGCACCCCGGCCCGGTGCGCGGCGACGGCCGCACCCGGCACGCCCCACCCGTGCACGACGAGGTCGGGTCGCAACCGGGCCAGCTCCGGTTCGAGGTCCTCGGCGTACACCTCGTAGAAGGAGTCCGCCGGGCGGAAGGGCCGCAGCCCTTGAGCGGCCAGCACCGCGTGCACCGCGTCGCCGGCGGCCCAGTGCACCTCGTGCCCGGCCTCCCGTGCGGCGACGGCGAGCGGGATGGACGGGTAGGTGTGGCCGACCGAGGCGAGACCGGCGAACAGCACGCGCATCGCCGGAACCTACCGCGCCGTCCTCCCCGCCCCGTGCCCGCCGGCCCGATCCGACGGCGGCGCGGCGTGGTCTAACGGGAGCGCGGGGGCCTTCGTCGTCTACTCGCCGGTCTTCTTGGCCGACAGCAGGATCTCGGTCGAGCAGTCGACCTCCTGGCCGGCCGGGACGCTCTGCGCGGTGGTGGTCCAGTTCCGGTCCACCACCAGCACGCGGCCCTGGCCGGTCGCGTCCTCCTCGCGGAGCATGAACAGGCCCGCGGCCTGCATGGTGTCCTGCGCCGTCTGGTGGACCATGCCGACCACCTGGGGCACGGTGCACGTCTTCGCGGCCGGGGCCTGCGCGGCTGTCGTGGCGGCGGGCGGCGTGGTCGTGGCCTGGACGGGGGCCGTCTCGGACGCC
Organism: Saccharothrix sabaoui; assembly: GCF_051756985.1. Lineage (NCBI taxonomy): Bacteria > Bacillati > Actinomycetota > Actinomycetes > Pseudonocardiales > Pseudonocardiaceae > Saccharothrix > Saccharothrix sabaoui. The sequence goes on along the minus strand of NZ_JBPKJK010000064.1, from coordinate 10,889 downwards.
GGTGCCGGTGCCGGTGCCGCGCTCTGGGCTGCGGGCGACGGGGCAGAACAGCCGGTCAGCGCGGCAGCGGCCAGCGCGGCCAGCGCGGCCAGCGCGACTAAGCGGATCTTCACGGAACTCCTCCTGGGGTGCGTTCGACTGGATGTCGCAACCTCTCGGTTGTGCGTTACTCCGCATGTACGCAACAAGGCCCCCGTGCCTGCCCTCTCCGGGCGGGCACGGGGGCCTCGTCATGCGTCAGTTGGTCGTGACGTCCTCTGCCGGCCCCGGGTCGGGCACCGCGGTGCCGGGCAGCCACTGCGGCCGCACCGGCGGGAGCACGGCGTCGGGCAGCAGGCGGCCGACGAGCCGGTAGTAGCTGATCCACGCCTCCGGCGCGGTGCAGCCGATCGGCGGCCAGTCGTCCCGGGCCTGCTCGCGCACCTGCGCGATGATCGGCCGCATGGCGTCGAGCACCTCGTGGGTCGCCTCCGGGTGGAGCTGCACGTCGATGTTCGACTCCTCGTGGCCGGCGGCACGCTCCTCGTCCACGGCCTCGCGCACCGCCCCGGCGAACTCGGTCGGGGTGGGCCGGTCAGCCCTCGGCGTCGCCGCGCTCCACGGCCTTCAGCACGAGGTCGTACAGCGCCGCCGATGCCTTGTCGGCGGCGCTGCTCTTCGCCAGGGCGTCACGGTCGGCCTTCGCCTGGTCGATGTCCGCCTGGTCGTCGGCGGGGATCTCGCGGGGCACGGTCGACGTCCTTCCGGTTGGTGGAGGTGGAACCGCGCCCGGCCCGGGAGAGAGGGGCGGGGCTGGATCTCCGGGTGAAGTACCTCAAGCCGGTCACGGCCGCGTCGGGCACGGTGCGCTGCGACGGTTCCGTGCTGTCGAGGGGCACGCGGACGGCACTGGCGCAGGCGCAGCTGTTCGACGAGTCCGGCCGCCGGCCGGGTCGACCGGTCCGGGCGGTCGCGCGGCCCCACGATCGGGCGGTCGGAGGTGAGTTCCGGCGTCCAGCGGGTACGCCTCGGCCGATCCACGCCACCCGCACACCTGGAGAGCCGATGTCAGACCTGAGGACCGCCGTCGTCTACTACTCCGCCACCGGCAGCGTGCACGCCATGGCGCAGGCCGCGGCGCGGGCCGCCGAGGAGGCGGGGTCGGAGGTGCGGTTGCGGAAGGTGCGGGAACTCGCGCCGGAGGAGGCGATCGCCAGCAACGAGGGGTGGGCCGCCCACGCCCGGCAGACGCAGGACCTGCCCGAGGCGGAGTTGGCCGACCTGGAGTGGGCCGACCTGCTGGTCTTCGGCGCGCCCACCCGGTTCGGGATGCCCGCGGCGCAGCTCAAGCAGTTCCTGGACACCACGGGGCCGCTGTGGGCGGCGGGCAAGCTGGTCGACAAGGTGGCGACGTCGTTCACCTCGGCGGCCACCGCGCACGGCGGCCAGGAGACCACCATCACCGCCCTCAACAACACCTTCTACCACTGGGGCTGCGTCATCGTGCCGCCCGGTTACGCCGACCCGATCCAGTTCCAGGCGGGCAACCCCTACGGCTCCAGCCACGTGTCCGACAACGGCCGGACGCCGCCCGGGCAGGTCGAGCTGGACGCCGTGTCGTTCCAGGTCCGCCGCGCGGTGCGCCTGGCCCGCGCGCTCAAGGCGGGTCTCGCGTCGGCGTGACCGGCGGCCGTCCCGAAGGTGGTGATTGACAACCCGGACGGCGCGCGATCAGCCTGGGAGCGCTCCCTGACATCGTCGTCGCAGAGGACACACCACCATGAGACCGCGCGCCACCCTGCTCGTCCTCGCCCTGGCCGCCGCGTCCCTCGCCGCGCCGGCCGTCCTCGCCGCGCCGGCCGTGCGGGCGCAGGACGACCCCGGCGTCCGCGTCGCGGTCAACGCGCGGGCCGGGCTGGAGGGCGTCGACGACGCCGCGATCGGGGTGAACCACGCGATCTGGGACGCCCAGCTCGGCACGCCCGAGGTCGCCGACCTGCTGGAGGACGCCGGGGTGGGCGCGATGCGCTACCCCGGCGGGTCCTACTCGGACATCTACCACTGGCGCGACCACACCGCGCCCGGCGGGTACGTCGCGCCGAACACCGACTTCGACGCGTTCATGGCGGGCGTGCGGCGGGCCGGGGCGCAGGCGGTGGTGACGGCCAACTACGGCACCGGCACGCCCGCCGAGGCGGCCGAGTGGGTGCGCTACGCCAACGTCACCAAGGGCTACGGCGTGAAGCACTGGGAGATCGGCAACGAGCTGTACGGCAACGGGCACTACGGCTCCCGGTGGGAGGCCGACGACCACCCGGACAAGAGCCCGGCCCAGTACGCGGCGCTGGTCGTGGAGTACGCGCGGGCGATGAAGGCGGTCGACCCGACGATCCGGGTGGGCGCGGTGCTCACCACGCCCGGCGACTGGCCGGACGGCATCGTGGCGGCGGGCGACGCGGGCACCTGGAACCAGGTGGTGCTGTCGACCGCGGGGCCGGAGGTCGACTTCGTCGTGCTGCACTGGTACCCCACCGGCGCGACCGGGGCCGAGGTGCTGACCAAGACCGACCGGGTGCCGGAGGTGCTGCGCTCGACGCGCGGGCAGGTCGCCCGGTACGCGGGCAAGGAGCTGGGCATCGCGCTGACCGAGGTGAACACCTCGTACGGCCGCAACACCCAGCCCGGCGCGCTGTTCGCGGCCGACGCCTACGCGTCCCTGCTGGCGCACGGCGCGTTCACGGTGGACTGGTGGAACGTGCACAACGGCATCGGCACCGTCTCCACCATCGGCGGGCAGACCGACTTCGACGACTTCGGCCTGCTCTCCAGCGGCAACTGCACCGCCGACGGCGCGGTGTGCCAGCCGGCGCTGAACACGCCGTTCGCGCCGTACCACGGGCTGGCCATGACCTCGCGGTTCGTCCGCCCCGGGGACCGGTTCGTCGCGGCGGCGGCGTCCGACCCGCTGGTGCGGGCGCACGCGGCCCGGCGCCCCGACGGCGGCCTGGCCGTGCTGCTGGTCAACCAGGACCCGGCGGCGGCCAAGCCGGTCACCCTGGACTACGCCGGGTACGCGCCCGCCGCGCGGGCGGAGGTGCTGTCGTTCGCCAACGGCGACGCGGGCATCACCACGTCGACCGGCGAGGCCGGTTCGGTGACCCTCCCGCCGCACTCGCTGACCACGCTCGTCCTGCGCCCGTCGGCGCCGGTCGCGGGTCCGGCGTCGCCCGACCGCCCGGCGGTCGGCGCGGTCACCGACCGCACGGCCACCCTCACCTGGCCCGCGCCCGCGCCGGGCGTCAAGTACGAGGTGCACCGGCAGCGCGGCGCGGCGACCGAGCAGTGGGGCGAGACGACGGGCGGCTCGTTCACCGCGCGCAACCTGTCCCCCGGCACCCGCTACACGGTCAACCTGGTCGCCCGCGACGGCGCCGGGCGGGTCTCGTGGGCCTCGCCGCCGCTGACCTTCACCACGTCCACGCCCACCGCGGCGGAGTGCGCGGTCACCCTGACCGACACCGCGAACTGGGGCAACGGCTTCGTCGGCAGCGTGGACGTCACCAACACCGACGACGAGGCGCTGCACGGCTGGACCCTCGCCTTCGACTGGCCGACGCCGTGGCAGCAGGTGGGCAGCGGGTGGAACGCCACGTGGGAGCAGACGGGCACGGCGGTGCGCGTCCGCTCGGACCAGGTGCTGGCACCGGGGGCCACGGTGAACACCGGTTTCGTCGGCGCCTACCAGGGCCCGAACACCCCGCCGGCGGTGTTCACGCTCAACGGCCGGACCTGCACCACGCGCTGAGCCGACCCCGACGGCGTGCGACGCCGCCCACCCTCCACCCACTTTCTGGCACGCCATGCCATAAAGTGGGTGGAGGGCGACCGCCCCATCGGGCGAGGGGAACGGAGCGCGACATGGGCGACAGCGGGTTGGGCGGCAGCAGCGTGATCGTCACCGGGGCCGGGTCCGGCATCGGGCGGGCGGCGGCGGTGCGGTTCGCCGCCGAGGGCGCCCGCGTGGTGGTCGCGGACCTGGACGGGGCACGGGCGGGGGCGGTGGTCGAGGAGATCACCTCGACCGGCGGGACCGCGGTGGCGGTGGTGGGCGACCTGGCCGAGCAGGACGTGGTCGACCGGGTCGTGGCGACCGCCGTCGAGGAGTTCGGCGGGGTGGACGTGCTGGTCAACAACGCCGGGGTGATGGACTCGATGACCGCCGCGGCCGACGTCACCGACGCCGAGTGGGAGCGGGTCGTCCGGGTCAACCTGACCGCGCCGTTCCTGCTCAGCCGGGCCGTCGTGCCGCACATGCTGGCCAGGGGCAAGGGCGCGATCGTCAACACCGCGTCCGAGGCCGCCCTGCGCGGCAGCGCGGCGGGCACCGCCTACACCGCCTCCAAGCACGGCGTGGTCGGCCTGACCAAGTCGCTGGCCGTCATGTACCGCGCCCACGGCATCCGCACGAACGCCATCGCGCCCGGCGCGACCCGCACGGCCATCCTCTCGGCCCCGCCCGCCCCCGGCCACGGCCCGGCGGCCCTCGCGCCCTACACCGCCAACTACGGCCGCGTGTCGGAGGCCGAGGAGCAGGCCGCGGCGATCGTGTTCCTCGCCTCGGACGCGGCGAGCAACGTCAACGGCGTGGTCCTGCCGGTCGACAACGGGTGGGCCGCGGTCTAGCCACGACTCGTGGGCCGCGGTCCAGCCGCGACGGGTGGGCCGCGGTCTAGCCGAACGCGCGCACCGCGGTCCGCAGCGCCTCGCGGACGGTCCGCAGCAGGCCGTCCGCGTCGTCGTCCCCGGCACGCCGGGCGTGGTGCTCGACGGCGGCGCGCAGGGCCGCGTTGACCATCGCCGCGCCCACCGCCACGTGCAGGTCGTCGGGCGACGAGCCGGTCGACCGGGCGAGCGCGGCGGCGAAGGCGGCCTCGGCGTCGTCGTGCGCCTGCAACCACACGCCGCGCAGGCCCGGGTCGGTCCGCGCCAGCCGCACCAGGCCCAGCGTGGTCGGCACGTCGCCGAGCGGCTCGCGCGCGGCGCCGGTCACCTCGGCCACGACGGCGTCCACGTCCTGCCCCGGCCGCCACGACGCCAGGGCGGAGGCCAGCACGTCGGTCGCCGCGGTGAGCAGCGGCCGGACGCAGTTCTCCTTGGACGTGCAGTAGCGCCAGAACGTGCGCGGCGAGATGCCCGCGGCGGCGGCGATGTCCTCGACGGACGTGGCGGCCACGCCCTTCTCGGTGAACAGGCGCACGGCGGCGCGGGCGATCTCCAGCCGCACCTGCGCCCGGCGCCCCTCGCTCAACGGCGGACGCCCCGTCCGCGCACCGCTCCGCACCAGGTCAGCCTACTGGTCGGCACGCCGCGCCCCCGCGACGCGGCGTGCCGGGGGGCGCTCACCAGGCGACGGGCAGCTCGTACACCCCGTAGACGAACCCGTCGTGCTTGAACGGGACGTCCTCGAAGTCGGCGGCCAGCCGCAGGTCCGGCACGCGCCGGTACAGCGTGCGGTAGACGACCTCCAGCTCCAGCCGGGCCAGCGGCTGCCCGAGGCACTGGTGCACGCCGAACCCGAACGCCACGTGGTGGCGGGCCTGGCGGGTGATGTCGAGGCGGTCGGGGTCCGGGAACGCCTCCGGGTCGCGGTTGGCGATCTCGTTGGGCAGCACGAAGCCCTCGCCCGCCTTGACCGGGCAGCCGGCGACCTCCATGTCCTCCCGCGCGAACCGGCGGCGCCCGCCGTGCGTGATGTTGAGGTAGCGCAGCAGCTCCTCCACCGCGCGGGTGGCCGTGGTCGGGTCGTCGGAGTCGCGCAGCAGCGCCAGCTGGTCGGGGTGGCGCAGCAGCAGCAACGTGCTCAGGGCGATCATGTTGGCGGTCGTCTCGTGCCCCGCGATGAGCAGCAGCACGGCCATCTGGGTGGCCTCGGGCACCGTCAGGTCGCCCGACCCGACCTTCTCGCCGAGGCGGGACAGCAGGTCGTCGCCGGGGTGCTCCACCTTCGCGGCGACCAGGCCGCCGAGGTACCGGCCCAGCTCGCCCATGGCCTCCGCCCGCTCCTCCGGGGTGGAGCCGCGGTTGATGATGGTCCTGCTGTTGCGCTGGAAGAAGTCGTGATCGGCGTAGGGCACGTCGAGCAGCTCGCAGATCACCAGCGACGGCACCGGCAGCGCGAACGCCTCCACCAGGTCGGTCGGGTTCGGCCCGGCGAGCATCGCGTCCAGCGCGTCGTCGACGATCCTCTGCACCATCGGCCGCATGGCCTCGACCTTCTTCACCGCGAACGCGGCGCCGACCATCCGCCGCAGCCGGGCGTGCTCGGGGTCGTCCATGCCGATGAAGCTCAGCGTCCCGCCGGGGCCCGGGGCCTGGCGCGGGTACGTCGGGTGGGTCATGTCGGCGCTCACCCGCGGGTCGGCGAGCACCGCTCGCTGCTCGGCGAAGCGGGTGACCAGCCACGGCGTGCTGCCGTCCCACAGCCGCACGCGGGTCATGGGTCCGCGCTCCTGCAACGCCCGCAGCTCGGGCGGCGGGTCGAAGGGGCACCCCTCGGCCCGGGGCATGGGGTACTCGGGTGCCTCGACGGGGTCCGTCGTGCTCGTCATCGCTGTCCTTCCGGGGGACCTGGTGGCGGGGGCCAGAAAGTGACGGGAGTGGCGGGGGTCAGAAGTCGGCCTTCTCGACCTCGCCGGCGGTCACGTGCGAGCCGGTGAAGTCGCGCAGCTGCCCGAGGAGCCGCTGCCGCAGCTGCCGGGCCTGCTTGGGCATGTTCCAGCCGAGGACGCCGACGGCCTCGCCGCCGCGCTCGTAGAGGGCGACGAACCGGCGCGCGGCCACGTCACCGTCCACGACGGACACCGTCGCGCCGGGCGTGAGCACGCCGTGGACCTGGAGCCGGGCGTCGAACTGGTCGGTCCAGAAGTACGGCACCGGGGCGTAGGGGCGTCCCGCGCCCAGGACGTCGTCGGCCACCGCCGTGGCCTGCTCGGTGGCGTTCGTGCGGTTCTCCAGCCGGAGCGGGCCGCCCAGTCCCTCGTGGTGCCAGCGGGCCACGTCGCCCACCGCGTAGACGCCGTCGGCGGCGCGGCACCGCGCGTCGCACACCACGCCGTTGTCCAGCACGAGGCCGCTGTCGGCCAGCCACCCCGTGTTGGGGACCGCGCCGAGGGCCACCACGACCAGGTCGGCGGGCAGCACGTCGCCGGTGTCCAGCCGCACGCCGGTGACCCGCCCGTCCCGCGACTCCAGGCCGAGCACGGCCGCCCCGAGGCGCAGCCGCACGCCGCGCTCGCGGTGCACGTCGGCGAGCACGCCCGACACCAGCGGGCCGAGCTGGGCCTCCAGCGGCGCGCGCTGCGGGCCGGCCAGCGTGACGTCCAGGCCCAGGCCGCGCGCGGTGGCGGCGACCTCCGCGCCGAGCACGCCGTCGCCGACGACGACCAGCCGCCCGCCGGCGAGCAGCGCGGCCCGCAGCGCCAGGGCGTCGTCCAGGGTGCGCAGCACGTGCACCCCGGCCACCCCGGCCTGGTCGGGCAGCACCCTGGGCCGCACGCCGGTCGCCAGCACCACGGCGCCGGCCCGCAGCACGGCCCCGGACGCGGTGCGGACCTCGCGCGCCACCGGGTCGAGCGACACCGCCGGGTCGCCCAGCAGGAACGTCGCACCGAGCCCGTCGAGCAGGTCCTGCCCGCGCAGCCGCGCGCGTTCGGGCTCCCACGTGCCGGCCAGCACCTGCTTGGACAGCGGCGGCCGGTCGTAGGGCGGGTGCGGCTCGTCGCCCAGCAGGGTGATCCCGCCGGTGTAGCCCTTGCGCCGCAACGCCTCCGCCGTCGAGAGACCGGCGGCGGAGGCGCCGACGACCAGGACGTCGGGTGGTGGGGTCACGCCCCCTCGCCCAGCGCGATCGCCGCCGCCGGGCACACGCCCGCGGCCTCGCGCACCGCCGCGTGCAGGTGCTCGGCCGGTTCGGCGTCGAGCAGCACCACGACGCCGTCCTCGTCGCGCTGGTCGAACACGTCCGGCGCCGCCAGGACGCACGAGCCCGCGCCGCAGCACTTGTCCTCGTCCACGGTGACCTTCATCTGCTGTGCTCCTCCGTTGTTCGCGCGCTCACGCGCCGGTCGGGGTGACCGGCGCGAGCAACAGGCCGACGATCGCGTCGACGAGCCCGGTGGTCGTGTCGTCCCAGTCGGACTTCAGGGCGGGCGACCCGGCCGCCGCCGCCTCGCGCTCGGCCAGCGTGTGGGTGATGAGGTTGCGGGCCATCGCGCCGCGCTCCAGGTGCACCGGCAGCGGCAGGGTCGGCAGGCAGCGGTTGAGCCCCTCGACGATCCGCCGCATCGGTTCGGTGGACAGCGCCTCGTCGACCGTGATCTGCCGCAGGCCGGGGTCGGTCATCACCTGCGCGCTGAACCGCGCGAACCAGGTGGGGTCGCCCAGCGAGGCCAGGTGCTCGGTGTACGGGCGCACCAGGCAGGCCACCCAGTCGCGCGGGTCGCGGCTGTGCGCGACCTCGGCGAGCATCCGCTCGCGCACCCGTTCCATCGGCTCGGCGTGCCGGCGCACGATGGCGCGCACCAGGTCGGCCTTGGTGCCGAAGTGGTAGCCGACGGCGAAGTTGTTGCCCTGCCCGGCGGCCTCGCCGACCTGCCGGTTGGACACCGCGTAGACGCCGTGCTCGGCGAACAGCCGCTCGGCCGCCGCCAGGATCAGCTCCCGCGTCTCCGCCGCCCGGTTGCCCGTGGTCACCACCGCACCCCACCGCCGTCGCCTGTTGAGTCAATCGACTGACTTAAGCACGGCGACGCGGTCCGGCGCAACGCGCTGTGACGGATCGGCTGCGGAGCGAGCGCGTCAGCGGGACGCGGTCGACGGCGCCGTCCACAGCCCGGTGATCGCGTCGACCAGGCCGGTCGCGGTCTCGTCCCAGGTGCGCCTGGGCGTGTCGGAGCCCTCGGCGAGGGCGCGTTCCCGTTCGGCGCAGACTTGCACGATCAGGTGACGGACCATGTGCGCGCGATCGGTCCGCACGGAGTCGGGCACGTCGGGCAGGCACGCGCGCAGCCGGTCGAGCACCCGGCGCAGCGACGGTTCGGCCAGCGACTCCTCGTCCATGATCGACCGGAACGCGGGGTCGGTCGTCACCTGCGCGCCGAACCGCGCGAACCAGGTGGGGTCGCCCAGCGAGGCCAGGTGCGCGGTCACCGGGCGCACCAGGCAGTTCACCCAGTCGCGCAAGTCGTCGGACCCGGCGACGTCCTCGACCATCGCCCGGCGCAGCGCCTCGATCGGCTCGGTGTGCCGCCGCACGACGGCGCGCACGAGGTCGGCCTTGGTGCCGAAGTGGTAGCCGACGGCCGCGTTGTTGCCCTGCCCGGCGGCGGCGCTGATCTGCCGGTTGGACACCGCGTACAACCCCTGCTCGGCGAACAACCGCTCCGCCGTGGTGAGGATCTGCTGCCGCGTCGCGCCGACCTGCTCGGCCCTCGGGGTCCTGCCCACCTCCGTCACCACGCGCACCACCGTACAGGCCGTGCGCCTGCCCCGAGGGACATCGCGACTGCGCCACCCGGGCGACCCCTGCCCCGTTCCCGCCCCGGGTAGGGGATGTCCGCTCCTACCCTGCCGACAGGTAACGAGGGGAGGGCCCCGTGTCCGGACCGGAACGACCCACGTCCTACAACACCATTCCCGGCACTGTGCACGGCAACGTCGTGCAGGGCGCGTCGGTGGGGGACGTGCACTTCCACTACCCCGTGCCGACCCACCGCGACCCGTCGCTGGCCCTGGCCGGGGGCGTGGTGGTGGTGGCCGGGCTCGGCCTGCTGGCACCGCTCGTGCTGCTGGGCGCTTTGCTCCTGTCCTCGGGGTTGAACCCCAAGTCCACGTTGAGGTCGCTGTTCGGCGGCGTGCTGCCGTTGTGGGGCAACATCGTGGTGCTGCTGGTGGTCGGCTACCTCGCCGTCAACCTGCTCCACACGGGGTGGGACCTGGTGGGGCGGCGACACCAGGCGTGGCGGCGGGACTCGTTCGCCGGGCAGTCCTCGCTGTGGCTGTCGCTGCTGGTCCCGGTGCTGGCGCTCGCGGGGGCGTTCGACTGGGCCGACGAGATTAGCGTGGCCCTGGTCGTGGTGGTCGCGGGCGCGGGCGCGGCGGCGCTCGTGGCGGCGGCGCGGGCGTGCACGGGCGGTGCGGGACGTCGACCGGGCCTCGCCGTGGCGGCGGGCGCGGGTGCGGCGCTGTGGTTCGGGCCGGAGTTGTGGGTGCTGTGGGCCTTGTCCGGCGCGCCGCTGCCGTGGCGGGTGGCGGGAACGCTGGCGCTGTCCTGCGGCGTGGCCGTGCCCGTGCTGGCCGTCGTCGCCGTGCCGGCGGTGCGCGGTGCGGCGGTGCTGCGCGGGTGGGCGTTCGGGATCGTGCTCGTCAGCGCGTTGGGCCTGGCCATGTCGGACTGGATCTCGTCCGAGGTCTCACCGCTCCCCCTCTTCGCGTCGCCGGTGGGCGCGGTGCTGATGGTGCTGGTGGTGTCCTCGCTGCTCACGAAAGGCGCGAAGCGGGCGGTCGACGGGCCGGGAAGTGCGGCAGACCCCGGTTGAACGCGTTCGGCTGCCCGACGTTCGTCACGTGACCGGCCCGGTCGACCACGGCCGCCGACCCGTGCGGTGCGAGCAAGACCGCGGTGGCGTGGGGGACGGGCCGGAACTCGGGCTCCGCGCCCGCCACGAACAGCGCCGTACCGCGCGGCACGCGCTTGGATCGTGTTGCCGACCGTCGAACCGCCGACGAGCGTCGCCCCGCGCAGGTCCGGTCCTTCGTGGACGGCGCGCACGTCGCGGGCCCGGCGGTCCACGAGCACGCGGTAGCCGTGCGCCACGGGGCGGGCGCCTGGTAGCGCCACGACGTCGCGGGTG
>NZ_JBPKJK010000063.1:0-48124 GCF_051756985.1 Saccharothrix sabaoui | reverse complement strand
GTCGTGGAACCGGCTGGTCGAGCTGGACCGCCTGCCCGACGCCCGCCCGCAGACCGTGTTCGCCTCGCGCCACTGGACGGCGGTCGGCGGCACGTCGGCGGGCAAGGCGCTCAACCTCGCCTCGCTCGGCGCGGACGTGGTGCTGCGCACCGTCGTGGGCGACGACGAACCCGGTCGCGCGGTGCTCGCCGTGCTGGCCGACGCCGGGGTCGAGGTGATCGCCGAGGTGGTCGACCAGCCCACCGAGCAGCACCTGAACGTGATGGACCCGCGCGGCGGGCGGCTGTCGATCTACCTGGAGCTGCCCGGCCTGGACGCGCCCCGGCACGACGAACGGGCGCTGGCCGCGCTCGCGGCGGCCGACGTGGTCGTGGTCGACCTCGCCGAGCACTCCCGGCCGCTGCTGACCGCGCCGCGCGGGGCCGGCGTGCCGCTGTGGACGGACCTGCACGGCTACGACGGCGCGCAGGGGTTCCACCGCGACTTCCTCGACGCCGCCGACTTCTTCACCCTCAACGACGACGGGTTCGCCGACCGCGACGCGCTGCTGGCGTTCCTGCGCTCCACCGGCAAGCCCGCCGTGGCCACGCTCGGCCCGGACGGCGCGGTCGCCCTGGTCGACGGCGAGGTGCACCGCGTGCCCGCGGTCCCGGTCGCCGAGGTCGTCGACACCAACGGGGCGGGCGACGCGTTCTTCGCCGGCTACCTGGTGGCCCACCTGGGCGGCGCGGACGTGCCCACCGCCCTGGCCGCGGGCGCCGAGCAGGCCGCGAGGGCGCTGGGCTCCCCCGGGCTCGCGCCCGGCACGTGAACTGCCGTCCGGCACGTGAACTGTCAAGGACTTGCTGAAAACCCTTGCAAGGTCTTTCCTCTCCCTACCGTGCCGCCGAGACGGAGAGGGACGACATGGACGGCGTGACCGCGCGGCAGGGCGACACCGCCGCGCAGGCCGGGGACGACGGGGCCCCGGTCGGCGGGGCCCTCGACGGCGGGGCAGGTGTCCCGGCCCCGTCCACGTCGGCCGACGACCGGGCGAGGGCGCTGCGGATGGGCGCCCAGCGCCTGACGACCCCCGCCCGCTCGCTGGACGAATTGCTGCGCGACGTGCTCGCCGTGCAGGCGCAGGACCCGACCGCCGCCGGGCTCGCCGTGCGCGCCCGCACCACCGGTGTCGCCCCGGCCGACCTACGCGAGGCGCTCGCCGCCGGCGACGTGGTGCGCACCTGCGCGATGCGCGGCGCGGTGCACCTGCTGCGCCGCGAGGACGCCGGGTGGCTCGTCGCGCTGCTCGGCCCGGTGAACGTGGCCCGCACCCGCCGCCGGCGGCTCGACCTGGGACTGGACGACGCGCTGTGCGGCCGGGCCCTGGACGCGCTGCGCGAGGTGCTGACCGAACCCCTGACCAGGCAGGAGGTGGTGCGGCGGCTCGCCGGGGCGGGCGTGGTGGTCGACCCGGGCGGCGAGGCGCCCGCCTACCTGCTGGCCTACGCCGCGAACCGGGGCGTGGTGTGCGCGGGCGAGGGCACCTACCGGCTGGTCGCCGGGGACGACGAGGTCGAGCCGCGCGGCGTGGACGAGCTGGTCCGCCGCTACCTGCGCGCCCACGGGCCGGCCACGGTCGAGGACTTCACCGCGTGGAGCGGGCTGCCCGCCGGCGACGTGGCCGCCGCGTTCCCCGTCGACGAGCTGGTCGAGGGCGAGCACGGCTGGCGGCTGCCCACCACCGACGCCGACGCCGGCGAGCTGGACGGTGTGGTGCGCCTGCTCGGCCCGTTCGACACGTTCCTGCTCGGCTACCGCGACCGCGGCCTGCTGCTCGACCCGGCCGACGCGCCGTTCGTGCTGCCCGGTGGCGGCGGCCCCGTCCCGCACGTCGTGGTGGACGGCCGGGTGCGCGGCTCGTGGCGGCGGCGCGACGGCCGGGTCGTGGTCGAGCAGTTCGGCCACATCCCGGTGTCCGAGCTGGACGCCGAGGTCGAGTCGGTGCTCGCCTGGGCGTGATCCGCCGGCTCAGGCGGTCCCCAGGGCGGCGAGCCGTTCCCGCAGGTTCGCCGCCCGCCCGTCGCCGAAGGCGGTGAAGATCGCCAGCGCCTCGCGCCACACCGCCGCCGCGCGCGCCGCGTCGCCGACGTGCCGCAGCGAGACGCCCAGGGCGTCGAGGGTGGCGGCGTGGTCCTGCGGCCGGCAGGAGTGGTGCTCCCGGTCGAGGGCCAGCTCGCACAGGGCGATCGCCGCGCCGTGGTCGCCGGCGCCCTGCCGGACCCGCGCCGACCGGGTCAGCACGTAGGACTCGTGGCCGACGTGGTCGGTCCGGCGCAGCAGGGCGAGGCTCCGCTCGACGTGCCGGCCGGCCCGGTCGTGCTCGCCCAGTCCGCTGTACGCCGCGCCGAGGTGGCACTCGGCGAGGTACTCCAGCCGCCCGTCCTGCGCGCCGGGGGCGAGCGGCAACACCGCCAGCAGGTGCTGCACGGCCTCGGTGAACAGCCCCCGGTCGACGCACAGCCAGCCCAGGTGGTGCAGCACCTCCGCGACCAGCCCCGGTTCGCCGGTGCCGCGCGCCAGGGCCAGGGCGGCCCGCATGACCTCGTCGGCCTCCCGGACCTCGCCGTCGAGCCAGAGCTGGAGGGCCAGGTGCTGCGTGAGGCGGCACTCGGCGGCGCGGTCGCCGAGCCGGCGGGCGGCGGCCAGGCCGGTCCGGCAGACCTCGACCGCCTCGTCCCGGGACGTCCACAGGCCGAGGACCGCCGCGGCGACGCGCGCCAGGGCGACGGTCGACCGGTCCAGGCCGTGACGCGCGGCCTCGCGGGTCACCGGGAGCAGGTTGACGACCTCGCGCCGCGCCCAGGCCCACGTCTCGGCGGGGTCGGCGAAGGTCACCTCGGGCGCGGCGTTCGCGTCCGGTTCGGGGACCCCGAACCACTCGGTGAGCATCGGCGCGACCGCCGCCGCGGCGGTGACGGCGTGGTGGGCGTACCACTCGACCAGGTTCCGGCGGGCCCGGTCGCGCGCCCCGGCGGACTCCTCGCGGGCGGCCCGGTCGGCGGCGTAGGCGCGCAGGAGGTCGTGGAGGCGGTAGCGGTCGCGGGCGATCGGCTCGACCACGTGCGCCTCGCCCAGGGCGGCGAGCGAGCGCCGGGCCGAGGCGAGACCGACCCCGGCGAGGGCCGCGGCGGCGTGCAGGTCGATCTCGGGGCCGGGGTGCAGCCCGAGCAGGCGGAACACCCGCGCCTCCTCCGCCCCGAGCAGGCGGTAGGACCAGTCGAACACCGGGCGCACGGCGGTGCGCTCGTCGTGCGGGACGCTCAGCGCCTCCCAGCGCCCCTGGTCGCCGCGCAGCTCGGCGACCAGGTCGGCGAGCGTGAGGTGCGGGTGCGCGGCGACGCGCCCGGCGGCGATCCGCAGCGCCAGCGGCAGCCGGGCGCACGCCCCGATCAGCTCGACCACCGCATCGGGCTCGGCGTCGGCCCACGAGGGCCCGAGGACGGTCCGCACCAGCTCCAGCGCCTCGCCCGGGGTGAGCAGGTCCAGCGTCACCCGCGTCGCGCCCTCGCCGACCACCAGCCCGGTCAGCCTCGCCCGGCTGGTCACCACCACCAGGCAGTCGGGGTCGCCGGGCAGCAGCGGTCGCACCTGCCCGGCGGAGTGGGCGTTGTCCAGCACGACCAGCACCCGGCGGCCCGCCAGCACCGACCGGTAGCACCCGGCCCGCTCCTCCGGGCCCGACGGGACCCGCTCCGGCGGCACGCCGAGCGCACCGAGGAACCACCCCAGCACCTCGCCCGGGTCGGCGGGCGCGCCGGGGGCGTAGCCGCGCAGGTCCACGTACAGCGTGCCGTCGGGGAACCGGTGCTGGACGTCGTGGGCCCAGCGCACGGCCAACGCGGTCTTGCCCACGCCGGCCGTGCCGTCCAGCGCCGAGATCACCACCGCGCCGCGGTCACCGCCCCCGTCGCGGTCGAGCAGCGCGTCGAGCGCGGCCAGGTGCTCGACCCGGCCGGTGAAGCCGCGCACCACCGGCGGGAGCTGACGCGGCACCCGCGGGTGGTCGGGCCGCCACGCGGCCAGCGAGACGTGGCCGATGGACCCGGCCTGCACGACGGGGCCACCGCTCCCCCCGTCGACCGCGTTGCGCACACCCGGGTCGCGCACGGCCGGTTGATCGTCCACGGGACGTGAGTCTGTCGTCCCCCGGCGAGCGCGCCCAAGTGCGGCACCGCGAACACCACCCTCCCGGACTACCGCCCCACCGCCCCGGACCCCGTCCGCGCGGTCCGCAACTCCTTGCGGCCGCCGGCGCGGGTCACGGCCGTGCGGCGGACCGACCAGGGGTTGCCGGCGGAAAAGGGTGCAACGATGTGCGGGACGGCCTGTTTTGTCGATCTCACGGGACTGTCACGCGCGCGTGTCGTACGGTGTCCCGATGACCGAGCGGGGAGCCGGAGTCGGGGGCGTGCCGCGCGCGCTCAGCTCGTTCGTGGGGCGCAAGGAGCTGCTGGCCGAACTGCGCCGGCGGATCGGGACGGCCCCCCTGATCACGCTCACCGGCGTCGGCGGCGGGGGCAAGACCCGGCTGGCGCTGGAGCTGGCCGCGCAGGTGCAGCGGGCCTACGACGACGGCGTGCGGGTGGTCGAGCTGGCGCCGGCCCGCGGCGGCGACCCGGAGCTGCTGGCGCAGGTCGTGCTCAGCGCGGTGGGCGTGCCGGACCAGGCGACGACCACGCCGCTGGAGACCCTGGTCGAGTACCTCAGGCCGCGGCGGGCGCTGCTGGTGCTGGACAACTGCGAGCACCTGGTCGAACCGGTCGGGCACCTGGTGCGGGCGGTCCTGGGTGCGGCTCCGGGCGTGCGCGTGCTGGCCACCAGCCGCGCCCGGCTGCGGGTGCCCGGCGAGGTGCTGGTGATGGTGCCGCCGCTGGAGGTGCCCGCCGAGGACGCGCCGCTGGACCTGCGCAACGAGTCCGCCGCGCTGCTGGTGGACCGGGCCGAGGCGAGCGTGCCCGGCTGGCGGGTCACCGAGGACAACTGGCCGGACGTCAAACGGGTGCTGCGGCGGGTCGCGGGCATCCCACTGGCCGTGGAGCAGGCCGTGGTGCGGATGCGGTCGATGCCGGTGGAGCTGCTGGCCGACCGGCTCGACGACGTGATGCGCGTGCTGACCGTGAACGACACGACGACCGTGCCGCACCACCGGACGATGCGCGCGCTCATCGGCTGGAGCCACGACCAGTGCACGCCCGCCGAGCGGCTGCTGTGGGCGCGGCTGTCGGTGTTCGAGGGCGGGTTCAGCCTGCCCGCGGCCGAGGCGGTGTGCGCCGGGGACGGGCTCGACGCCGTGGAGGTCGCCGACGCGCTGGCCGGGCTGCTGGACAAGTCGATCGCCCTGCCGTCGGCCGACCGCAGCCGCTACCACCTGCTGGAACCGCTGCGGCAGCACGGCGCGGCACGGCTGCGCGCCTCCGGCGAGGTGCTCGACGTGCGGGCGCGCCACCAGCGGTTCTTCCGCGACGAGGCGGCCCGGCTGGCCGCCGCGTTCACCGGGCGCAACGAGGCGGTGCTGCTCGACGCGGTGGACCGCGACATGGCCAACCACCGGGTCGTGCTGGCCGACCTGATCGGCGACCCGGGCACCGCGCACGCGGGCCTGCAGATGAGCGTGGACCTGGCCCGGACCCGCTGGTACACCTACGCGGGCCGATTACCGGAGGAACGGCTGTGGCTGGGCCGCGCCCTCGCCGCCGTGCCGCCCGCCGCGGACCCCCTGAGGGCCAGCGCGATC
This sequence comes from Saccharothrix sabaoui, assembly GCF_051756985.1. Lineage (NCBI taxonomy): Bacteria > Bacillati > Actinomycetota > Actinomycetes > Pseudonocardiales > Pseudonocardiaceae > Saccharothrix > Saccharothrix sabaoui. Next base: position 42,348 of record NZ_JBPKJK010000063.1, on the reverse strand, counting down.
GCGCTCGACGCCTGGATCGCGCTCTGCCTGGGGGTGGAGCGGTCGCAGGTCGCGCGCCGGGTGGACGAGGCGGCGGACCTGGCCCGGTCGGTGGGCGTGCCGCTGCCGGCCGTGACGTTCGTGCGGGGCGCGTTCGCGGTGCTGGCCCTGGGGTCGGTGGCCGGCGTGGAGCTGCTCCGGCAGGCGCACGCCGAGTTCGGCGCGCTGGGGCCCGACTTCGCGGTGGACGAGCACCTCGCGCACATCCTGCTCACCGTGTCCCTCGTGCTGCTGGGTTCGCGGGACCAGGCCGAGCCGGCCGCCGACGAGTTCTTCGCCTCCTGCGAGCGCCTCGGCGCGCCGTGGGGGCTGAGCTGGGGGCACTGGTGCCGCGGCGTGGTCGAGACCCGGTGGGGCGACCCGGAGCGGGCCCTCGACGTGCTGCGGGAGGGCCTGCGGGTGCAGCGGGCGATCCGCGACAAGTGGGGTCCGCTGTGGACGATCGAGGGCCTGGGCTGGGCGTACGCCGAGGCCGGTCAGGCGCACGCGGCGGCCCGCATGCTGGGCCTGGCGCACGGCCTGCACCGGGTGACCGGCGTGCGCGTCGACGGCCTCCTGCCGTTCGCCTCGCACAGCGCCCGCGCCGCCCGGCGCGCCCGCGCGGCGCTCGGCGACGACGCCTACGAGCGCGCGTGCTCGGCGCGGGCCGACTCGGTGGAGAACGCCCTGGCCGCGGTCCTGGACGTGGACGTCGAGGACGAGCCCGCGGCCGCACCGCGCCCGGGCGGCCTGACCCCGGCGGAGTGGAACGTGGCCCGGCTGGTCGGTGACGGCCTGTCGAACCCGGAGGTGGCGAGCCGGCTGGTCATCTCCCCCGCCACCGTCCACACCCACCTGACCCGCATCTACCGCAAGCTCGACATCGCCAACCGGCACCAGCTGATCACGCTGCTGGCGGGCATGGCGGACTGAGGGCCGGCCCGGCGATCGGGTCGGCCTTCGGTCAGCCCGGCGGCGGGGACGCGGCGGGGAGCACCACCACGCGGGTCAGGGCGGCGGCCGGCGGGGCGGTGTCCGGGGACAGCAGGCAGGACACCGCCGAGCGGCACCAGCCGATCACCTTGACCGCCGGCCTGGTGGGGACCCGGGTGTGGGGTTCGCGCAGTCGCACCGACATGGGGTCACGGCTCCAAGCGGACGGGGAGCGAGGAGAAGGTGTTCGGCACGACCTTGTCGTCGCGCTCCAGCCCGCCGGCGTCGGCCGTGAGGCGGACCTCCGGGTAGCGGGTGCGCAGGGCGGTGAGGGCGGCCCGCGCCTCGATCCTGGCCAGGTGGTTCCCGAGGCAGTAGTGGACGCCGTGGCCGAACGAGGCGTGCCCCAGGGCGGCGTTGCCGGTGGTCGGCCGGCGGGTGGGGTCGAAGCGGCCGGCGGTGGGGCCGTGCACCGACGGGTCGCGGCCCGCGGTGCCCAGGCCGATCATCACGAGCGCGCCCTCGGGGAGCACGCCGCCCGGCAGCTCGACGTCGGCGGTCACCAGGTAGTGCGGGGTGACGCGGGTCGGCGGGTCCCAGCGGACGGCCTCCTCGACCGCGGCGGCGACCCCGTCCGGGGTCAGGGCGTCCCAGCCGCCGGGCACGGAGAGCAGGGCCGCGGCGGTGTTGCCGATCAGGCCGCCGGTGGTCTCGTGGCCCGCGATGACCAGCAGGATCGCGGTGGTCAGCAGCTCCTCCGGGGACAGCCGCTCGCCGTCGAGCTCGGCCTGCGCGAGGGCGCTGAGCAGGGCGTCGTCGGGCCGTTCGCGCTTGTACTCGACGAGGCCCGCGAGGTAGCCGAACATGGCGTCGGAGGCGGGCACGACCAGGTCGGGGCGCTCGGTCATCATCGCGGCGGTCCAGCGGTTGAGCTGCTCGCGGTCCTCCTCGGGCACGCCGAGCAGGTCGCAGATCACCGCCAGCGGCAGCGGGAACGCCAGCCCGCCGATCAGGTCGGCGTCCTGCGGCAGCGCGCTCACCAGGTCGTTCGCCGCCTTCTCCACGGCCGGGCGCAGCGCCTCGACGCGGCGGGGCGTGAACGCCTGGGACACCAGGGCGCGCAGCCTGCGGTGCTGGGGCGGGTCGGTGTTGAGCATCGAGGGGCCGATGATCCGGGTCAGGTCCGTCGGGCGGCCCTTGGCGGCCAGCTGGTCCTGCATCGCGTTGCGCAGGCCGGCGGCGTCCTTGGACAGGCGCGGGTCGTTGAGCAGCGAGCGGGTGACCTCCAGGCCGGCGGTGGTGACCAGCACCTCCAGGCCGTTGGGCATCTCCGCGGCGTGCGCGGGGCCCAGCGCGGCCAGCGCGTCCTCGTGCGCGTGGTGCTGCCAACCGCGCAGCGGGCCGCCCAGGAGGGCCTGCCGGTCCGGTGCGAACTCAGCGGTCAGCTGCACGTCATCTCCTCGCGAACGGGTTCCTCGTCGGCGTCCACCGTCGGGTGTCCACTGTCGCGAGTGCGCCACCGCCCGCGCATCCACCGGTCTCCGTATTCGCGGTGACGGGGTACGGAGGTCGGTGGACGTCCCGCCCGCCGGCGGGATACGGAAGTGGATACGGAAGGTTGCTGATGCGGGCGCGCACACGTACGCGGGAGGCTGAAGGGTGTTCGGCACCCCGACGGCCGAACGCGACCGGGCGGGACAGGCGGGTTGGCCGCCGTCCGGTATCCCGGGGGGGCGGAGAGGGGGCCGCGTCACGCGGCCCCTTTTTCCGGGTCCTCTTCCGTACCTTCTTCCGGGTTCTCTTCAGGGCCCTCTTCAGGGCACCGGGTCAGTCGTCCCCTTGGGGTCGGTCGTCGCCGGTGACCCGGTCCAGGACGCGGTGGAGCACCCGGTCGAGGACGTCGACCTCCTCGGCGGACAGGCCGTCGAACAGGTAGCGGCGCACCGCCTCGACGTGCCCCGGCGCGGCGGCCTCGATCGCGGCCCGCCCCTCGGGGGTCAGCCGCACCATCGAGCCGCGGGCGTCCTCCGCGCACTCCTCGCGCACGACCAGCCCGCGCTTCTCCATCCGGCCGATCTGGTGCGACAGCCTGCTGCGCTCCCAGCCGACCAGGATGCCCAGGTCACGGGACCGCACCACGCCGTCCGCCGCCTCGGAGAGGGGCACGAGCAGGGAGTAGTCGGCGTTGGACAACCCCGAGTCGCGCACCAGCTGCCGCTCCAGCGCGCTGTGCAGTTCGCGCTGCACCGCGAGGTACGCCTGCCACACCGCGGCCTCCCGCCCGTCGAGCCACCGTGGTCCGCCCATGCGACCACGCTAGCAAGATGTTGACGTGTCATCAATGACGCGCTAGCTTGTTGATGTGTCCACAAAAGGTATGCAGCTCGGGGTCTACAGCTTCGGTGACCGTCACCCCGACCCCGTCACGGGCGACCAGGTCCCCGTCGCCGACGCGCTGGCCCAGAGCCTGGAGCGGATCAGGCTCGCCGACGAACTGGGGCTCGGCTTCTACGGCCTGGGCGAGCACCACCTCCCCCAGTACTCGATCTCCAGCCCCGGCACGGTGCTGGCCGCCGCCGCGAGCGTGACCCGCGACATCACGCTCAGCAGCGCGGTCACCGTGCTCAGCACCGAGGACCCGGTGCGCGTCTACCAGCAGTTCACCACGCTCGACCAGCTCAGCCGCGGTCGCGCGGAGCTGCTCGCGGGCCGCGGCTCGTTCACCGAGTCGTTCCCGCTGTTCGGCGCGAGCCTGGAGGACTACGACGAGCTGTACGAGGAGAAGCTGGCGCTGCTGCTGCGCCTGGACCGGGAGGACCCGATCACCTGGTCGGGCAAGTTCCGCGCGCCGCTGGAGAACGCGCACGTCTACCCGCGCCCGTACGGGGAGAGGCTGCGGATCTCGGTGGGCACCGGCGGCAACCCCGAGTCCTCGATGCGCGCGGGCCTGCTCGGTCTGCCCGTGGTCTACGCGATCATCGGCGGCGAGCCGGAGCGCTTCGCGCCGCTGGTCGACCTGTACCGGCGGGCGGGCGAGGCGGGCGGCCACGGCCCCGGTGAGCTGGACGTGACGATGAGCGCCATCGGCCTGATCGCCCGCAACTCCCAGGACGCCAAGAACGCCTTCTACCCGTACTGGCTGGAGACCATGAAGTACGGCGCGAAGGCGCGCGGCTGGTCGGTGCCCTCCCGGTCGGACTACGACGCGTGGACCGAGGGCGCGACGTCGATCTTCGCGGGCAGCCCGCAGGAGGTCGCCGAACGGCTCATCTCGGTGGGCGGCCTGGTCGACGCCGACCGCTACGCGATGCAGATGGACTGGGCCGGCGTGCCGCACAAGCTGGTCATGGAGGCGATCGAGCTGCTCGGCACCGAGGTCAAGCCCCTGGTGGACGCCGCGCTCGGCACGCCCGCGAGCGCGGGCCGGTGACGTGGAGGGCAGGTGACGCGGGGGCCGGCGACCCGGGGTCGGGTGACGCGGGAGCCGTGAGCCTCCCGGGCGCCGACGAGGTGCGGACCCACCTGCTCGACCGGGCGAACGACGCGCTGCGGCGGCCCGGCACGCACGGCGGCGAGATCGGGCTGCTGCTGTGCCTGGACGCCGCGGTGTTCGCCCACGGGTTGACGCGGGAGTGGACCGCGTTCCGCGAGGGCCTGGTCGAGCGGCGCGCGGCCAACGGCGCGGGCGTCCGGGGCGGCGTGCACGTCGTGCTGGGCCGGGCGGACGACGACGTGGTCGCCTCGGTGTACGCGGAGTTCGCGCACCGGCACGGCCTCCTGCGCCCCGACCGGCTCCTCGACCCGGACGAGCACGGGCGGCTGCTCGCCTCGGCGCACGGGTGGTGCGACCGCGACCGGGGGCGGCACGAGGTGCTGGACCGGTTCGGGCCGCCGACCGCGCTGCTGGGCGGCCCGAACCCCCGCCACCCGAAGACGCTGCTGTACGGGGCCGCCGACCGCGCCCGGCCGCTGGTGCTGTTCCACCTGCGCGGCGAACCCGGGCGGCCCGAGCCCGTCGTCCTCGCGGCCCGGCTGGGCGACGCCGACTTCCCCGACGGGTTCGCCTTCACCCCGGGTGGCCTGGAGATCACCGCCCGCGATCACGGGCTGTGACCCCACCCACTCGGCCGGGCGTCGATCGGGACGTGCCGGTTAAACCTGGGTAAAGTCGCACGTCGGTGGTTTCGCCGGAGCGACCACCCAGGCTGCTTGACCGGTGCCCGCCGGGTGTGGAGCAGCTCACCCACCACTCGGAGGATCACCCAGTGCGTTCGCGTCCCCCCGGTGCCGGCCGGTGACCATCGCCCCCGACACCGCCCTCCCCACGCTGATCGACACGCCGGCGCGGTACCGCGCCGGCGTCGCCGCGCCCGCGCGCACCCTCGTCGACGTCCTCGCCGACACCGCGCTGCGCCACCCCCACGCCCCCGCGCTCGACGACGGCACCACCGCGTTGACCTACCGCGACCTGCTCGACGAGGTCGACGCGCAGCGGCGCGCCCTGGTCGAGGCGGGCATCGGCGTCGGCGACCGCGTCGGCGTCCGCGTCCCCTCGGGCACGGTGGACCTGTACGTGGCCGTGCTCGGCGTCCTCGCCGCGGGCGCCGCGTACGTGCCGGTGGACGCCGACGACCCCGACGAGCGGGCCGAGCTGGTGTTCGGCGAGGCGGGCGCGTGCGCCGTGCTCGGCGAGCACCGCGCGCTGACGCCGCTGCGCGCGCCGCTGGGCCGCCCCGGCGCGCCCGGTCCCGACGACGACGCGTGGATCATCTTCACGTCCGGTTCCACCGGCAAGCCCAAGGGCGTCGCGGTCACCCACCGCTCCGCCGCCGCGTTCGTGGACGCCGAGGCGCGGCTGTTCCTGCCCGACGACCCGATCGGCCCCGACGACCGGGTGCTGGCCGGGCTGTCGGTGGCGTTCGACGCCTCGTGCGAGGAGATGTGGCTGGCCTGGCGCAACGGCGCGTGCCTGGTCCCCGCGCCGCGCGCGCTGGTGCGCACCGGGTTCGACCTGGGGCCGTGGCTGGTGGAGCGCGAGATCACCGTCGTGTCCACGGTGCCGACGCTGGCCGCGCTGTGGCCGGTGGACGCGCTGGACGACGTGCGGCTGCTGATCTTCGGCGGCGAGGCGTGCCCGCCGGAGCTGGCCGAGCGGCTGGCGGTCGACGGCCGCGAGGTGTGGAACACCTACGGCCCGACCGAGGCCACCGTGGTGGCGTGCGCCGCCCGGCTGACCGGTGAGCCGCCGGTGCGCATCGGGCTGCCGCTGGACGGCTGGGACCTGGTCGTGGTCGACGCGGCGGGCGAGCCGGTGCCGATGGGCGGCTCGGGCGAGCTGGTGATCGGCGGGGTGGGCCTGGCCCGCTACCTCGACGCGGCCAAGGACGCCGAGAAGTTCGCGCCGCTGCCCGCGCTGGGCTGGGACCGCGCCTACCGCAGCGGCGACCTCGTGCGCGCCGAGCCCGAGGGGCTGGTGTTCCTGGGCCGCGCCGACGAGCAGGTCAAGCTGGGCGGGCGGCGCGTCGAGCTGGGCGAGGTGGACGCCGCGCTCCAGGCCCTGCCGGGTGTCGTCGGCGCGGCAGCGGCCGTGCGGAGCACCGGGAGCGGCAACCAGGTGCTGGTCGGGTACGTGGTGCCCGAGGGCGACGCGTTCGACCGGGCCGCCGCGCTGGAGCGGCTGCGGTCCGCGCTGCCCGCGGCGCTCGTGCCGCTGCTGGCCGTGGTCGGCACGCTGCCCACCCGCACCTCCGGCAAGGTCGACCGGGACGCGCTGCCGTGGCCGCTGACCACCGTCGCCGACGACGCCGCGCACGCCGACCTCACCCCCACCGAGGCGTGGCTGACCGAGCAGTGGGCCGAGGTGCTCGGCGCCCGGGTCGCCGACCCCGACGCCGACTTCTTCGCCCGCGGCGGCGGCAGCCTCGCCGCGGCCCGGCTGGTGACGCTGATCCGCACCCGCCACGCCGGCGGCTCGGTCAGCGACGTCTACCAGCACCCCACGCTGCGCGCGATGGCCGCCCGGCTGGACGACCTGGCCGGCCACCTCACCGCCACCCGCGAGGTCGCGCCCACGCCCCGCCGGGCCGGCCTGGTGCAGCTGCTGCTGCTCGTGCCGCTCACCGGCCTGGTCGGGCTGCGCTGGTCGCTGGCGCTCGCCGCCCTCGGCAACGTCCTCGGCATCACCCCGCACGTGTCGTGGTGGTGGCTCGCCGCCGGCTGGCTGCTGCTGGTCAGCCCGCCCGGCCGGGTCGCGATCGCGGCGGGCGGCGCGCGGCTGCTGCTGCGCGGCGTCAGGCCCGGCACGTACCCGCGCGGCGGGGGCGTGCACCTGCGGCTGTGGACCGCCGAGCGGCTCGCCGAGTCCAGCGGCGCCACCAACCTGACCGGTTCGTGGGTCACCCACTACGCCCGCGCCCTGGGCGCGAAGGTCGGCCCGGAGGTCGACCTGCACTCGCTGCCGCCGGTCACCGGGATGCTCAAGCTCGGCCGCGGCAGCGCCGTGGAACCCGAGGTGGACCTGTCCGGCCACTGGGTCGACGGCGACCGGGTGCACATCGGCCGCGTGCGGGTCGGCGCGGGCGCGGTCGTCGGCGCGCGCAGCACCCTGTTCCCCGGCGCGCGGATCGGCAAGCGGGCCGAGATCGCACCCGGTTCCGGCGTCACCGGGTCCGTCCCGACCGGCCAGCGCTGGGGGGGCGTGCCCGCGGCGCGGACCGGCAAGGCGGCCAAGCCCGGTCAGCGCCCGCCGCGCTCGTCGTGGTGGAAGCTCGCCTACGGCCTCACGGCGTCCGCGCTGGGCCTGATCCCGGTCGCGGCGGCGCTGCCCGCCGCGCTGCTGGTGGTGCGCGAGCCCCTGACGTTGTCCTCGGCGCTGCTCGCCGTGCCGCTCGCCACCGCGGTGTGGCTCGGCTCGTACGCGCTGCTGGTGCTGGTGTCCGTGCGGCTGCTCGGCCTCGGGCTGCGCGCGGGCAGCCACCCGGTGCACAGCCGGGTCGCCTGGCAGGCGTGGACCACCGAGCGGCTGATGAGCACCGCCCGGGTGGCGCTGTTCCCGCTGTACGCGAGCCTGTTCACGCCGGTGTGGCTGCGGCTGCTCGGCATGCGCGTGGGCCGCCGGGTCGAGGCGTCGACGGTGGTGGCGCTGCCGAGGATGACCACGATCGGCGACGGCGCGTTCCTCGCCGACGACACCATGGTCGCCACCTACGAGCTGGGCGGCGGGCGGCTGCGCATCGCCCAGGCGCGGGTGGGCAAGCGGGCGTTCCTGGGCAACTCGGGCATGACCGCGCCCGGTCGCGCGGTGCCCAACCGCGGCCTGGTCGGCGTGCTGTCGGCCGCGCCCAAGCACGCCAAGGCGGGCAGCTCCTACCTGGGGATGCCGCCGATGAAGCTGCCGCGCGCGGCCGAGGAGGGCGACCTGAGCCGCACGTTCGACCCGCCGCGCCGGCTGGTGGTGGCCCGCGCGCTGGTCGAGCTGTGCCGGGTGGTGCCGGTGATGTGCCACGTCGCGCTGGTCGTCGGCGTGCTGTTCGCGCTGCGCGAGGTGGGCCCGGTGTTCGCCGGCCCGGTGCTGCTGGCGGCCGGTGTGCTGGCGTGCGCGGTGGCGGTGGCGGCGAAGTGGCTGCTGGTGGGCCGGTTCCGGTCCCGCGAGTACCCGCTGTGGAGCGGGTTCGTGTGGCGCAACGAGCTGGCCGACACGTTCGTCGAGGTGCTGGCGGTGCCGTGGCTCGTCGGCTCGACGGGCGGGTCGCCGGTGACGGCGGTGTGGCTGCGCGCGCTGGGCGCGCGGGTCGGCCGCGGCACGTGGGTCGAGTCGTACTGGTTCCCCGAGGCCGACCTGGTGCGGCTGGGCGACGGCGCGGCGGTCAACCGGGGGTGCGTGGTGCAGACGCACCTGTTCCACGACCGCATCCTCCGCATGGACGAGGTGGGGCTCGCGGCGGGCGCGACGCTCGGACCGCACGGCATCGTGCTGCCCGGGGCGTCGGTCGGCGCGCACACGACGGTGGGCCCGGCGTCGCTGGTGATGCGCGGCGAGCACGTGCCGGCGGGCACGCGCTGGCTGGGCAACCCGATCTCCGCCTGGCGATGACGGCGCCCTACCTGGCCGACCACGGCGACGCGCGCTACCGGGTCGCGCACTACGACCTTGACCTGGAGTACCGGCTCAGCGGCCGGCTGTCGGGGCGGGCGGTGCTGTCCGCCACCGCCGACGGGCCGTTGGGCACGGTGGTGCTGGACTTCGCCGGTCCGCCCGTGCAGCGCGTGCTGGTGGACGGGCGGGCGGCCCGCTACGCGCACGGCGGCGGCAAGCTGCGGGTGCGCCCGGCGCGCCCGGTCGAGGGCCCGTTCACCGTCGAGGTGCGCTACGCGGGCGCGGTGCGGCCGGTGCGCACCCGGCACTGGGGCGAGCTGGGCTGGGACCAGCTGACCGACGGCGCGCTGGTGGCGAGCCAGCCGGTCGGCGCGCCGTCCTGGTTCCCGTGCAACGACCTGGTGCGGGACAAGGCGACCTACCGGATCGCGGTGACCACCGCCTCGCCGTACGCGGTGCTGGCCAACGGGGTCCTCGTCGACGGGCGGGTCGGCGGCAGCACCACGCGGTGGGTCTACGAGCAGGCCGAGCCGATGGCGGCCTACCTGGCGTCGGTGCAGATCGGCGTGTACGAGCGGTTCGCCCTGGCCGACGGTCAGGAGGTGGCCGCGCCCGCCCGGCTGCTGCGCGCCGCCCGGCACGACTTCGCCCGCCAGCCGCGGATGGTGGAGGTCTTCGAGGAGCTGTTCGGGCCCTACCCGTTCCGGACCTACCAGGTCGTGGTGACCGACGACGAGCTGGACGTGCCGGTGGAGGCGCAGGGCATGTCGGTCTTCGGCGCGAACCACGTCGACGGGCGGCGCGGGTACGAGCGGCTGGTCGCGCACGAGCTGGCGCACCAGTGGTTCGGCAACGCGGTGGGCCTGGCCGACTGGCGCGACATCTGGCTCAACGAGGGCTTCGCCTGCTACGCGGAGTGGCTGTGGTCGGAGCGCTCGGGCGGCCTGACGGCGGCGGTGCAGGCGCGGCGGGCGCACGCCCGGCTCGCCCGGCTGCCGCAGGACCTGCTGATCGGCGACCCCGGCGTGGCCGCCCTGTTCGACGACCGCGTCTACCAGCGCGGCGCGCTGCTGCTCCAGGTGCTGCGCGAGCGGGTGGGCGACCCGGACTTCTTCGCGCTGCTGCGGGACTGGACCACGACGTTCCGGCACCGCACGGCGACGACCGCGGACTTCGAGGCGGTGGCCGCCCGGCACACCGCGCTGCCGCTGGACGCGCTGTTCCGCTCCTGGCTGGGAGACGTGCGGCTACCCGGGATTTGATCAGTTCGAATTGGGGTAGATGTCCGGTTATGACGGGTCGAGTAGCGGTGTTCGCACCGTCACCGGAGTTGACGGTGACGGTGGAGGAGTTGGACGGCTCGCCGGACATCCACGTCCACGCGGGCGGTCAGGGTGTGTGGCAGTCGCGGATGATCGCGTCGCTCGGCGCGGAGGTCGTGCTGTGCGCCGCGCTCGGCGGGGAGACCGGTCACGTGCTCAAGCACCTGATCGGCGTGGAGCTCAGGTCGCGCGACGTCGCGGCGCGCAACGGCGGGTACGTGCACGACCGGCGCGACGGCAGCCGCGACGAGGCGGTGCGGATGCCCGCCGACGCGCTGACCCGCCACGAGCTGGACGACCTGTACGAGCTGACGCTGGTGGAGTGCCTGGCCGCGGGCGTCGCGGTGCTCAGCGGACCGGCCGCGGACGACGAGCCGGTGCCCGACTCGGTCTACGAGCGGCTCACCAAGGACCTCGGCGGCAACGGCTGCCGGGTCGTGGTGGACCTGTCGGGCGGGCGGCTCGCCGCGGCGCTCAAGGGCGGCCCCGAGGTGGTGAAGGTCAGCCACGAGGAGCTGGTGTCCGACGGGCTGGCGAAGTCCGACTCGCTGCCCGACCTGGTCGACGGCGTCCGCGAGCTGGCGAAGTGCGGTGCGCGCGCGGTCGTCGTGTCGCGGGCCGCCGAGGAGACCCTGGCGCTGGTCGAGGACTCGTTCTACCTGGTCGAGTCGCCCGACCTGTCCCCCGTGGACACGCGGGGCGGCGGCGACTCGATGACCGCCGGGCTGGCCGCGGGCCTCGCGCTCGGCAAGTCGCTGGAGGAGGCGCTGAAGCTGGGCGCGGCGGCCGGCGCGGTCAACATCACCCGGCACGGCCTGGGCACCGGCAGCGGAGAGGTGGTGCGAGAACTGGCGGAGCGGGTAACCCTCACCCCGTGGGAGCACGAGTGAGGGTCCTGATCACCAACGACGACGGCATCGACTCGCCGGGCCTGCTGGCCCTCGCGCGCGGCGCGGTGGAGCACGGGTGGGACACCGTGGTCGCCGCGCCCGCCCGCGAGTCCAGCGGCACGAGCGCCGGCCTGACCGCCGCCGAGGACGACCGGCGGGTCAAGGTCGAGCGGCGCGAGCTGCCCGGCCTGCCCGACGTGCCCGGCTTCGCGGTCTCCGCGCACCCCGGCCTGATCGCGCTGGTGGCCGCGCAGGGCGCGTTCGGCGACCCGCCGGACGTCGTGCTGTCGGGCGTGAACCGGGGTGCGAACGTCGGCCGGGCCGTGCTGCACTCCGGCACGGTGGGCGCGGCGCTCACCGCCTCCATCAACGGGGCGCGCGCGATGGCGGTGTCCCTGGACGTGGGGCTGGAGTCGGGCGCGACGCACCACTGGGACACCGCCGTCGCGGTGGCGGCGGGGCTGTTCGACCGGCTCGCGGCGCTGCCGCCCGGCGCGGTGCTCAACGTCAACGTGCCGAACGTGGCCGACGCGGAGCGGGTCGGCGAGCCGGAACGGGCCGGGCTCGCCGAGTTCGGCGCGGTGCAGAGCCGGGTCAAGGACACCGACGACGGGTCGATCGACCTGACCTCGGTCGTGGTGGAGGGCGACCTGCCGCCGGGCAGCGACGCCGCCCTGCTGGCCGGGAGTCGCCCGACGGTGACCGCGCTGCGCTCGGTGAGCGAGGACGCCGACCTGGAGTTCTAGTCGCGGTGCCCTAGTCGTCGTCGAGCCGCTCCGGTGTGCTGTCGGTGCGTTCGGCGTCGGTGCGGACCAGCGCGTCCTCGGCGCCGGCCACCAGGTCCGGTCCGCCCCACTGCCGGCCCTCGGACTGGCCCAAACGGTGCTTCGCCATCGTGTGCACTCCCCTCGATCCGGGAGGGAGTACCCCGTTCGGACGGGTTCACACCACGAATGGCCGATGGCCTGCTCCACGTGGAGCAGGCCATCGGCGTCCGACCCGGTCAGCGGGCGTGGTGCCCGGTCAGCCGGCGTAGTGCACGTCCGGCCACGGCGGCGTGGCCATGCCGTTCCCGATGTGGAAGCTCGGGTGCGGCGGCTGGTTGTAGGCGGTGTTCTGCCAGGCGAGGGCGACCCGGTACATCGTGTCGTGCACGAGGGTCGGGACGCGCCGGTCGGTCTGGTTCGGCGTGGCGTAGATCCGCAGCGCGGTGTTGTCGGTGGTGGGCCAGACGACCTCCTCGCGCCAGTCGCCGAGGATGTCGCCGGACAGCGACGGCGTGGCCTTCGTGCCGTTGTTGGAGTGCACGCCGCTCGCCGTCAGCAGGCGGGTGTCGCCGCTCGTGCCGTACTTGTCGATCCGCGTCTGGTCGAGCAGCTCGCGGGAGGGGTCGCCGTCCCACCAGGCCAGGAAGTTCGACGAGGACGGCTTGCGGCCGACGTTCGCGCCGCTCGGGCTGCGCAGGCTGCCGTCCGCCGACGACCACGACTCGGCGCCGGGGCTGCCCGGGTGGATGTCGGCGGACACGCCGCGCCCGTTGTCGCTGCCCGACGCCGTCGTCCACAGCCGCTGGCCGGTGCGGGCGTCGGCGAACCAGGAACCGGGCTTGGAGGAGTCCTCGGAGACCTTGAAGTACTCCAGGCCCGGCCGGGACGGGTCGAGGTCGCCCACGTGGCCCGCGTCGCCGTGCCCGAGGCCCGTGGTCCACAGGCCGCGGCCGTTGTCGTCGATGGTCGCCGCGCCGTAGACGACCTCGTCGCGGCCGTCCTGGTCGACGTCGGCGATGCTCAGCGAGTGGTTGCCCTGGCCCGCGTAGCCGCCGTTGCCCGAGCTGTTGGAGTCGAACGTCCACCGCTTGGTGAGCGTGCCGTTGCGGAAGTCCCAGGCCGCGACGACGGCGCGGGTGTAGTAGCCGCGGGCCATGATCAGCGACGGCCGCGCGCCGTCCAGGTACGCGGTGCCCGCGAGGAACCGGTCGACGCGGTTGCCGTAGCTGTCGCCCCACGACGAGACGGTGCCGCGCGGCGGGTCGTAGTTCACCGTGGACAGCGCCGCACCGGTCTGGCCGTTGAACACGGTGAGGAACTCGGGGCCGGCGAGGACGTAGCCGTCGCCGTTGCGGTGGTCGGCGGAGGCGTTGCCGATGACCGCGCCGCGGCCGTCCTTGGTGCCGTCGGCGGTCTTCATGGCGACCTCGGCCCGGCCGTCGCCGTCGTAGTCGTAGACCTGGAACTGGGTGTAGTGCGCGCCCGCGCGGATGTTGCGGCCCAGGTCGATGCGCCACAGGCGGGTGCCGTCCAGGCGGTAGGCGTCGACGAAGACGTTGCCCGTCACGCCGGCCTGGGAGTTGTCCTTGGCGTTGGCCGGGTCCCACTTGAGCACGAACTCGTAGTCGCCGTCGCCGTCCAGGTCGCCCACGCTCGCGTCGTTGGCGCTGTAGGTGCTGCCCGGGGACTGGATCGGCACGTCGCGGTAGCCGGAGCCGAACGCCAGCGACGCCGGGGACGCGGCCTGCTCGGTGCCGTTGACGACCGCGCGCACGGTGTAGGAGGCGTCCGCCGGCGCGCCGCCGTCGAGGTGGTTGGTGGAGGCGGTGATCGGCGAGGCGTTGACCTTGGTGGTGCCCCGGTAGACGTTGAAGCCGACGTTCGGCGGGTCGCCGGCGAGCAGCCGCCAGCTCACCAGGTTGGCGCTGCCCGACCGCACGCTCACCAGGCCCCGGTCCAGCCGCTCGACCTGCTTGCGGCCGGTCGGGTCGCCCGGCACCGGGCCGGGGTCCGTCGTGGTCGTGGTGGTCGTGGTGGTCGTCGTCGTGGTGGTGGTCGTGGTGGTGGTCGTCGGGTCCACGCCGCCGGTGCACGTGGTGCCGTTGAGCGCGAACGACGCGGGCACGCCGACGTCGGTGCCGCTCGTCGTGCCGTTGAAGCCGAACGACGCCGTGCCGCCGGTCGGGATCGAGCGGTTCCAGTCCACGTTGGCGGCGCTGACGCTCGCGCCGGACGCGGTGAACGCCGCGTTCCAGCCCTCCGAGAAGCGCTCGGCGCCGGGGAACGCCCAGGTCAGCGTCCACCCGTTCACCGGGTCGCCCAGGTTCTTGATGGTCACGGCGGCGGAGAAGCCGCCCTGCCACCTGTTCTGCACCACGTAGTCGACGCCGCAGCCGGGGGCCGCCGAGGCCACCCCCACCGCCGCCAGGCCGCCCACCAGTGCGCTGATCGCCGTGGCGGCGGCGATCGCCCGCACTCGGAACGAGTTCGTGAGCACCGTTGCTCCTTCATCCTCGATTTTCTGGGAGCGCTCCCAGAAACGCACCGGGAGAGTCTCCTGCCGTCACACATGAGAACACCGCCCCCACCCACCGTCAAGGATGAAACGATTCATCGTCTCGGTAGTCGAACGCATTCGATTCGAACTCCGGCCAGCGTCTCAATTGGGTGTAACGCTTCAATAACTCGACGCACACCCAGGGTGTGGGGCTCAGGGCACGTGCACGCCGTCGCGGAACGCGACCCGCACGGCCACCTCCCGCTCCTCCCCCGGTCGCAGCACGAGCGGGCGGTCCCAGGCCAGCGCCGAACCGACGCCCTGGTACTGGGTGACCCGGACGAACCACGGGTCGGTCGGCCCGGAGAGCACGGCCGTCCAGGGCCGGTGCGGGTCGGCGACCACGACCGCGAGCCACGGCGCGCTGCGGCCGTTGACCTCCTCCTCCCCCGCGCCGTTCGGGCTGAACACCCGCACGGTCAGGGGGTCGAGGTCGGGCAGCCGCCAGAACCAGCCGCCGTAGCCCGCGCCCGCGCGGCCCTTGCTGCCGGGGCTGTGCAGGACCGCCCCGGACCGCGCGGACAGCACGCTGGTCCACTCCAGCTCCCAGCCGCCCTCGACGACCCGGCGGCGCAGGCGGCGGCGTTCGCGCACCAGCTCCTCCCCCGCCGAGTCGCACCACGCCAGCTCGCCCGGCCCGACCTCGCGGACCACGCCCAGCTCGCCGGGCACGTACCCCTCGCCGGGCACGTAGTTGCGCCCGCCCCACAGGTTGACCCCGTTCACGTCGGGCAGGGCGAGGCCGATGCCGCGGTGCCACGGGTGGTCGTCGGGGTGCTCGCCGGTGACCACGACCCCGCCGAGCGTGCGCACCGGGTGCAGCGCCGGCCGGGGCACGACCAGGGGCAGCGGCTCGGCGTCCCAGCCGTACCGGGCGGCGGCACCCAGCGGCGACCACGGCACCTCCAGCTCGGCGAACGTGCTCAGCCGCTCGGCCGCCCTGGTCACCACGTGGTCGACGCCGTCGACGTCCACCCGCTTGCCGGCGCGCCGCAGCCAGCGGGGGTCGACGGGCGCGGGGTCGGGCGCGGTGCGCACGGCCTCCAGGACCCGGGTGAACGCGCCGGTGCCGGACAGCGGCGCGTTCAGCGGCACGCCCGGGTCGGCGAGGTGGTCGAGCAGGTTGCGCAGCGGCGTGTCGTGCCCGTGCCGCTCCTCGACGCCGTCGAGGACCAGCCGGTGCTCGGTGTAGTGCAGCTCGGCGCGCGGGCCGTCGCCGTGCACGACGAGGACCGGTTCGCGCGGCACCTCCGCGCACAGCGTCACCGCGACCACGACGACCGTGCCGCGGCGGGTGCGCAGCCGCAGGCAGGAGGTGTCGTCGGCCTCGATGTCGCGGGCGCGCAGCAGTTCCAGCTCGATGTCGTGGACGTCGTCCACGCCGGTGCTGCCGTCCAGCGCGAGGGCGGTGGCGACGGCGTGCGCGAACGGGTTGGTCAGCGCGCCGTCCACCACGGGCACCCCGTCGAGCGTGCGGCGGCCCGCCCACGGCGCGCGGGTGTAGTAGGCGTCGTCGCGGGACCACGTGCCGTGCACGCCGATGCCGCGGACCACGCCCAGCGCGCCGGAGCGCACGAGCCCGCGCAGCCGCCGCAGGGCGTGCGACCCCAGGCTCTGGAAGCCGACCTGCACGACCCGGCCGCGCGACCGCTCCACCAGCTCGTGCCAGTCGGCGAGGGTGGGCGTGGGCGGCTTCTCCAGCACCAGGTGCAGCCCGGCGTCGAGCACGGCGTGCGCGAGCGGCACGTGCGTGTGCATGGGGGTGGACACGATGCCGATGTCCGCGCCCGCCAGCAGCGGCGCGAGGTCGGGGCCCACCGGTCGGTCGCGGATCAGCCGCCGCGCCTCGGCGTCGAGCGCCCCGATCTCGCACACGCCGGCCAGCTCGACCCGCCCGGCGGCCTCCAGGGCGGCGATCTCGCGCAGGTACAGCCGCCCGTAGCCGGCGGCCCCGGCGAGCACCACGCGGGGCGTCACCGGCGCTCCACCGCGACGGCGGCGAACACGAGCAGGCCGGGCGCGACGACCGCGAACGCGGGCGCCTGGCCGACCACCAGCGCCGCCACCGCCACCGCGACCACCAGGTAGGCGTAGCCGCCCGGGTCCCGCGACGGCGACGCGAGCAGCACCGCCCACCGGTCGCCGGGACGCCACCGCGCGGCCGTGCGCAGCAGCACCAGGACCACCGCGGCGAGCAGCAGCCCGATCACCGGTCCCAGCACGGGCGCGCCGGGCAGGCCGCCCGCCAGCGCCAGCACGTCCAGCGCGCCCACCACCAGCACGGCGAGCGGCACGAGGACGGCCACCGGGTCGCGCAGCACGCGGCCCAGCAGCGCGGCGAACCGGCGCGCGGTCGGCGTGCGGCCCTCGTCGACCAGTTCGCGCAGCAGCACCGCGCCGGCCGCGAGGGCGGGCACGGCGGTGAGCACCGGCAGCGCCGCGACGCACACCAGCACCCCGATCAGCAGCACCTCGGCGAGCAGCGCCACCCGGCGCACCCCGGCGCTCACCCCTTCAGCCCCGAGGTCGCCACGCCGTCCACCAGGAAGCGCTGGAAGGCCAGGAAGAACAGCCCGATGGGCAGCAGCGCGAGCACCGACATCGCGAACATCGGCCCGAACGCGGACTGCGTGGCCTGGTCGACGAACAGCTGGAGCGCCAGCGGCAGGGTGAACTTCTCCGCGTCGTTGAGGTAGATCAGCTGCGAGAAGAAGTCGTTCCACGTCCAGATGAACGTGAAGATCGCCGTGGTGATCAGCGCGGGCCGCAGCAGCGGCAGCACGACGTGCCGGAACACGCCGACCGGGCCGCAGCCGTCGAGCGTGGCGGCCTCGTCCAGCTCGCGCGGCAGGGTGCGGATGAACTGCACCATGAGGAAGACGAAGAACGCGTCCGTGGCCAGGAACTTCGGCAGGACGAGGGGCCAGAACGTGTTGACCATGCCCATCTGCTGGAAGATGACGTACTGCGGGATCAGCACGACGTGCTGCGGCAGCATGATGGTGATCATCATGAAGCCGAACATCGGCCCGCGGCCCCGGAAGTGCAGCCGCCCGAACGCGTAGGCGGCCAGCGAGCAGGAGAGCACGTTGCCGATCACCGCGCCGGTGGAGATGAGCAGCGAGTTGCCGAAGTAGTGCAGCACGCCGAACTCGCCGACCCCGTCGAAGACCTGCGCGTAGTTGTCGCCGGTCGGCTCGGTGGGCAGCAGCGCGAGCGTCGACAGCACCTCCGTGGCCGGTTTGAACGAGGTGGAGACCAGCCACACCACCGGGTAGAGCAGCACCAGCAGCACGGCCACCACGAGCCCGTGCCACACGAGGCGTTTCGAGAGCGTCACCTGTTCTCCCCCGCGTAGAACACCCAGCGCCGGGCGCTGCGGAACACCAGCGCGGTGAGCACCGCGACGACCGCGAGCAGCACCCAGGCCATGGCCGAGGCGTAGCCCATCCGGAAGTCGGTGAAGCCGCGCTGGTAGAGGTACAGCGGGTAGAGCAGGGTCGAGTCGCTCGGCCCGCCGCGCCCGCTGCTGACCACGAACGCGCCGGTGAACGCCTGGAACGCGTGGATGGTCTCCAGGACGAGGTTGAACAGGATCACCGGCGACAGCATGGGCAGCGTGACGGACAGGAACCGCCGCCCCGGGCCCGCGCCGTCGATGGCCGCCGCCTCGTACAGCTCCCTCGGCACCTGCTTGAGGCCCGCCAGGAAGATCACCATCGGCGCGCCGAACTGCCACGCGGCCAGCGCGACGAGCGTGAGCAGCGCGTACCGGGGCTGGTCGACCCAGCCGCCGGTGTCGATGCCGAGGGCCGCGAGGCCCTTGTCCACGGTGCCGTCGGTGGCGAACAGCGCCCGCCAGGCCAGGGCCACGCTGACGCTCGCGCCCAGCAGCGACGGCGCGTAGAACGCCGACCGGTACAGCCCGACGCCGCGGCGCGGCCGGTTGAGCAGCAGGGCCACCGCGAGTGCGAGGGCGAGCTTGAGCGGCACGGAGATCAGCACGTACTTCGCGGTCACCCCCGCGGCGTGCCAGAACCGCTCGTCGCCGCTGAACATCGTCACGTAGTTCTCCGCGCCGATCCAGTTCGGCGGCGAGAACAGGTCGTAGTCGGTGAACGACAGGTACAGCGAGGCGATCATCGGGCCGATGGTCAGCAGCGCGGCGCCGACGATCCACGGCGACAGGAACAGGTAGGCCACGCCCTGGCCCCGCCGTCGACGACCGGGCGCGGGCGTCGGCGGTCCACCCGGGAGCGGCGGGCCGATCACGCCCGGCGCGCCGGTGACGGCCGGGGTGCCGGTGGAGACGGACTGGCTCATCGGTCAGGACCCCAGGGACTGCTCGGCGTCCTGGACGACCCGCTCCGCGGCGTCGGCGACGCCCACCCGGTTGAAGATGACGTCGTCGTAGGTGCGCTGGAAGTCGCGCTTGACGGCGGAGGAGCCGGTGGGCCAGGCGCCGAACGCCGGGCCGATCTTGTCCTGCTGGGCGGCCTCGTAGTCGCAGACGGCCTTGCTGCCGCCGGTCGCGTCGGCGCAGACCCGCGCGCGGACCTCCTCGTTCGGCGGCACGCCGCGCGAGGCGCCGAGCAGAGCGCCCGCCTCGGGGTCGTTGAGCAGGAAGTCGAGCAGCTTCACCGCGGCGTCCTTGTTCTTCGAGCGCTGTGAGACCGCGAAGGACACCGGCGGCAGCGCGGCCATGCCGCTCTCCTCGGCGTCGCTGGGCAGCGGGGCGAGCGCGAGGTCGTCGCCGAACGCGCCGAAGTAGCCGGTGACGCTGGAGTCGTAGCCGATCTCGGAGGCGGTCTGCTTGGTGACGATGCCGGAGTTCTGCACCGAGCCGTCCATCTTGGTGGTCACCTCGGCGGCGGAGACGCCCTTGCCGGGCCGCATCGCGCCGATCAGCTCCCAGTACTCGGCCAGGTCGCCGGCGGTGAAGCCGAGCTTGCCGTCGGGGGTGTAGAGCGACTTGTCGTGCTGGTGCAGCCACACCTCGAACCAGTCGATGGCCCAGCCGAAGTCGGTGGTGCCCGACACGGCCCCGGCCGCGCCGATCTTGTTCATGGCCTCGGTGAACCCCGCCCAGGTCCACTTCTCGCCGGGCGCGCTCGGGGCGGTCACGCCCGCGGCCGTGAACAGCGACGGGACGTAGATCAGCATCTGCGTGGTGGCGCCCGCGGCGACGGCGTACTGCTTGCCGTCGACCTTGCCGCCCTCCAGCAGGTTGGCCGGGATCTTGTCGACCTTGAGCGCGCCGCCGACGTGCGGGCCGAGGTCGGCCAGCACGTTGCGGCCCGCGTACTCGCCGATGGTGGCCCGGTCGAGCTGGAGCAGGTCGGGTCCGGCGCCGCCGGCGACCTGGGTGGAGAGCTTCTGGAAGTACGCGTCGTAGCCGCTGTACTCGGTCTCGACCTTGATGCCGGGGTTCTCCGCCTGGAACGCGTCGACCGCCGCCTTGGTGACCTTGGCGCGGTCCTCGTTGCCCCACCAGACGAACCGCAGGGTGACCGGGCCGTCGCCGGAGCCACCGCCGCCGCACCCGGACAGCACGGCGGTCAGCGACACCAGCGACACCAGCAGGCCGGCCGCGCCGCGGCGAGACACTCGTCCCATCGCCCTCACCTTTCGGTTTGAATCGGTTCAAACAACCTAGGTGAGCCACGTCACGGCGTCAAGGATAGCGCTTTCCAGCCCAAGTGGACGGACAGTTTCCCTTGCTATTCCTGTTGAAACGGTTCATCGTGTGGCACCGTCACGCACCTCGCGCACCGTCGCGCCCCTGGAGGCCGCCGATGACCCGCGTCCGACCCCTGCTCGCCGCCCTCGCGGCCCTCGCGCTCGTCCTGCCCGCTCCCCCGGCCCTGGCGTCCGGCGGCGGTCCCCGCCTGGAGCGGCTCGACCGCGGCCTGGTGGCCGCGCGCACCGACGACGGGGTGTTCCTCAGCTGGCGGCTGCTGCGCCACGAGGTCACCGGGCACACCGCCACCGGCCTGGCCGGCCCGGCGTTCGCCGTGTACCGCGACGGCCGCCGGGTGGCCACCGTCACCGACAGCACGAACTACCTCGACCCGGCGCCGGGCGCGGAGTACCGCGTGGCGCCGGTGGTGCGGGGTCGCGAAGGCACGCGCAGCCGACCGGTCGCGCCGTGGGCGGGCGGCTCGTACGACCTGCCGCTGCGCAGACCGGCGGACGGCGTCACCCCGACCGGCGAGGCGTACACCTACTCGGCCAACGACGTGAGCGTGGGCGACGTGGACGGCGACGGCTCGTACGAGTACGTGGTCAAGTGGGACCCGTCGAACTCGAAGGACGTCTCGCAGGTCGGCTACACGGGCCCCACCTACCTCGACACCTACCGGTTCGACGGCACCCTGCTGCACCGCGTCGACCTGGGCGTGAACATCCGCTCGGGGGCGCACTACACGCAGTTCCCCGTGTACGACTTCGACGGCGACGGCCGCGCGGAGATGATGGTCAAGACCGCGCCGGGCACGAACGTCACCCGCTACGACCGGCACGGGAACGCGGTGTCGCGGCGGTACGTGACGATGCCCCGCGAGGACGTCCGGGCGGGCTACGCGCACACCGACGACCACCGGCTCAGCGCGGCGGGCTACTACGAGCACCTGGTGCGGCTGTTCCGCGGCTGGCACGCGCACCCGGAGGTGGTGGCCGGGCGGTGGCCCGCGACGCTGGAGCGGGCGTTCGGCGTCGAGCCCCGCTACGCCTACCCGCTGTCGGACGCCGACGCCCGCGCGCTGGTCGACCACTTCGTGGACGTCTACGCGCCGGGTCGCAGCGCGCGCAACAACCTGCGGGCGTTCGCCGGGTTCGTGCTCGACGGACCCGAGTACCTGACCGTCCTGGACGGCGCGACCGGCCGCGAGCTGCAGACCGTGCGCTACGAGCCGGGGCGGCACGACGACGGGCTCATGTGGGGCGACTACGCGATGCCGCGCATCGAGCCGGGCAACCGCGTCGACCGGTTCCTGGCCGGGGTCGCTCACCTCGACGGCAAGCACCCGTCGGCGGTCTTCGCCCGCGGCTACTACACGCGCTCCACGCTGGTCGCCTACCGGTGGACCGGTCGCGAGCTGCGGCGGGACTGGCTCGTCGACAGCGGGTGGGTGCCGATGGCGAACCCGTTCGACGACTCGCCGCACGGCCGGGACGGGACCTCGCCGACGCACGGCTCGCTGGCCACGCAGGGCGCGCACTCGCTGAGCGTGGCGGACGTGGACGGCGACGGGAAGCAGGAGGTCGTCTACGGCGCCTCGACGATCGACCACGACGGGTCGCTGCTCTACAGCTCGTCGGGCGTGCTGCCGCCGGGCAGCGCGAACCCGGGCGCGACGGCGCGGCTGGGCCACGGCGACGCGCTGCACGTCACCGACGTGGACCCGGCGCGACCGGGCCTGGAGATCTACATGGTGCACGAGGGCGGCACGTCCGCGCCGTACGGCTACTCGCTGCGCGACGCGGCGACCGGCCGGGTGCTCCACGGCGCGTACACCGGGGTCGACACCGGGCGCGGCATGGTCGGCGACGTGCTGCCGGACGAGCCGGGCCTGGAGACGTGGGCGTCGGCGCCGGGCGGGGCGAACGCGGTCGGCCTGTGGTCGGCGGACGGGCGGCGGCTGTCGGCCTCGATCCCCGGCACGAACCAGAGCATCCGGTGGGCGGCCGACCTGACCACGCAGGTCGTCGCGGGGGCGGGCGAGGTGACGCCGACGGTGGAGGACTGGCGGCGCGGCACGCTGCTGACCGCCGCGGGGACCCGGGCCAACAACGGCACCAAGGGCAACCCGTCGCTGGTCGCCGACGTGTTCGGCGACTGGCGGGAGGAGCTGGTGGTGCGCACCGCCGACAGCGGCGCGCTGCGGTTCCACCTCAGCGCGGAGGTGACGGCGCACAAGCTCTACACGCTGATGCACGACCCGCAGTACCGGGTGGAGGTGGCGCGGCAGCAGACGACCTACAACCAGCCCTCGTACCCGTCGTTCCACCTGGGTTCGGGCGTGGACTGGTCGCGCGTGCCGCGGTGAGACCCGAAGTGCCCGGCGGCGGCGCACCCGGTCCGGCGCGCGACCGCTGCCAGACTCGCCTCTCGATGTTGGTTCTTCACCGGGGAAAGGACTTCTTCGTGGTGAAACGACGAACGGGGCGGCTGCTGGCGGCGGTCGCGCTCGGCGCGGCGCTGGTGTCGCTGCCGACCGGCCAGGCGGGCGCGACAGGTGCGGCGGGCGCGGTGGCCTGCACGTGGCAGAAGACGCTGTGGGAGCTGCCCGAGGGCGCCGAGGCCGGCGAGATCACGGGCTACGACGGCGGCCGGTACGCGGTGGGCAACACCGGGCTCGACTTCTTCTGGGGCGACGGCCTCGTCGACCCCCGGGCGACGCTGTGGGACAACGGCGAGGTGGTGATGCGGGGTGCCGGCCAGGTGCCCTACTTCAGCGACGTGAACGCGTCCGGGCTGGTGGTCGGCAACATGTACGTCGGCCAGCGGTTCCACGCCGTCACCGTCGCCCACGACGGCACCATGACCGACCTGCCGGCCAACCCGGCGTGGACGGGTTCGTGGGCCTCGCACGTCAACAACAGGGGCGACGTCATCGGGTGGGGCACCGTCGGCGCGGCGAAGAGCACGCTGGTGGTGTGGCCGGGGGACGCGCCGGGCACCTACCGCGAGGTGACCATGCCGGACGCCCACGGCATCTCCCTCGTCGACATCGACGAGCAGGGGCGCGTCGTCGTCGGCGTCTCCCCGGGCGGCAGCTACGTGATCAGCCCCGACGGCCGGTGGACGAAGCTCGCCGCGCCCGGCGTCGACGGCGTCGCAGTCCCGCGCGACATCCGCGACGGCCGCGTCGTCGGCAGGCTCGACATCGCCCCGAACTACGGCGGCGCCGTGGCCGAGTGGGACGTGCGGGGCTCGGTCGTCCGCACCTTCGGCAGGCCCGCCGTCGAGGGGATCTCCCTCGGTGGCAACGGCACGATCGCCGGCTACGGCTTCGTGGGCTCGTCGCAGCGCGTGATGCTCTGGCGCGACGGGGTGCTCGTGGCCCAGCCCATCGCGGCCCGCTTCGCGCTGACCGGGCTGAGCGACGACGAGCGCACGATCGTCGGCGTCGAGGCGGACCGGCCCGCGCACTACCGCTGCTCCTGACCTGCCGCGTAGGGTCGGGCCGTGATCACCGTCGCCGTCGCCCAGCCGCGCTGCACCCCCCGTGACGTGGCCGCCAACGCGGTGGCCCACGCCGAGGCGGTGCGCGCGGCCGGGGCGGGGGTGGTGGTGTTCCCGGAGCTGTCGCTGACCGGCTACCACTTCGACGCGCCGGTGACGCCGTTCGACGCCCTCGGGCCGCTGGTGGACGCGTGCGCGGAGACCGGCGCGGTGGCGTTCGCGGGCGCGCCGGTCCCCGGGCCGTCCATCGGCGTGCTGGAGGTGACCGGCGCGGGCGTGCGGGTGGTGTACCGGAAGGTGTGGCTGGGCGGGGACGAGCCGGCGCACTACGTGCCCGGTGACGGTCCCGCGGTGGTGGAGGTGGGCGGCGTGCGGCTGGGACTGGCCGTGTGCAAGGACGTCCGCGTGCCCGAGCACGCCGCCGCCACCGCCGCCCTGGGCGTGGACGTGTACGCGGCGGGCGTGCTGGAGCACGAGGCGGACGGGCCGTCGGTGCGCGAGCGCGCGCGGCGGATCGCCGAGTCGCACGGCGTGTGGGTGGCGCTGGCGAGCTTCGCCGGCTCGACCGGCGAGGGCTTCGACCGCGCGGCGGGCCGTTCCGGCGTGTGGTCGCCCTCGGGCGCGCTGGTCGCGGTGGCGGGCGCCGGGACCGGGGAGTTCGCGCGCGCGGAGATCACCCCCGTCAAGGCGCATTAATGCGCCCTGCCCTCGCGTGAGCGGTGCTATCAAGTGGGTGGCTCCGCGCGAGGGCGACTTCCGCGGCGACGACCACGGAGGAGGGCACCCCGCGCGCATGTCGGTGGCACTGGTGTTCGTCCACGGGATCCTCTCCGACCGCGGGGTGTGGTCCGACTTCGATCGCCTGGTCGCCGCCGACCCGGCGCTGACCGGGGTGGACGTGCTGCACTTCGAGTACTTCAGCCCGAAGGCCGCACCGCTTCCCGCTCAGCGCATCCCCGACATCGACGACTGCGCCAAGAAGCTCGGCACCTTCCTGGAGCTGCGGACCGGGCGCCACTCCTCGATCGCGCTGGTGTCGCACAGCCAGGGAGGCCTCATCGTGCAGCGCTACCTGGTCTCGGTGCTCGAGCGCGGCCGCGGCGAGGACCTGGCGCGCATCGGGCACGTGGTGATGTTCGCCTGCCCGAACAACGGCTCGGAGTTCGTCAAGTCGCTTCGCCGGGTGCTGGGCGCGGCACTGGACAACCCGCAGGAACGCAGTCTGCGGGTCCTGGACAAGCAGGTCACCAAGACGCAGTCGATCGTGCTGAACCGGATCGTCAACGCCAGGTCGAAGGGGCCGGCGGAGTACCCCGTGCCGGTGGACGTCTACGCGGGCGAGAAGGACAACGTGGTCCTGCCGCAGTCCGCGTTGAGCTACTTCCCGGAAGGTCACGTCATCTCCGGTGACCACTCGTCCGTAGTGCGCCCGGAGACCTCCGACAGCGATGCGTACGTCGCGCTGAGGCGGCACGTGCTGCCGCTGCTCGACGAGGTCCCGGCGATCCCGCCCCCGGACCCGTGGCGCACCCTCGGGGTCCGCCGGACGGGCACGCCCCGGACGGTGCTGATCGACGCGGTGCGACGCTCCCTCGACGCCGGCGACCGGCTGGTGGTGCTGTTCGGCCTGCCGCGCTCGGGCAAGACGACGGTGCTGTGCGACGCGGTGACCGGCCTGACCGGCTGGGCGTCGGTGTCCGCGCACCGCGCGGACGGGCTCGACGCGGAGCAGGCCGCCCGGATCGTGGACGAGGTCCGCGCGGCCCCCGCACCGCGCCTGGTCGTGCTGGACGGCATCGCGCCGGGGACATCCGCCGACGACCTCGCCGAGGCGCTCTCCCTCGAACCCGACACCGCCGTGGTGGCGACCTCGTCGGCCCACCCCGGTCCGGCTTCGCCCGCCCGGACGATCGCCGTGCGCCCGCTGGACGCGGACGAGGTGCGCGCGATCATCGCTCACGAGTCCGGGGGCGGGCACGAGCCCGTGGACGGCGACCGGCTGGTCGGGTTCATCCCCGGTCCGGTGGCGGCGCTGCCCGGGTCTCTGCGCGCGTTCGTCGCCGAAAGCCTGCGCACTCCCGTGCGGCTGCTGGTCGCCCAGCCACTGCCGGAGGCGGTGCTCCGGGAGATCCGACCGGTGGCCGCCCTCGTCGCGGGCACGGACCCCGGCGACCGGCGGGTGCTCGCGAGCTTCGTCGCCACCGCGGGGGTGCCTCTGTCCGGGTTGCTCGACGCCGGCCTGGTCGTCCCTTCCGTCGCGGCACCGGCCCTGCGCAGGCTGAACGACCTCGCACTGGTGGCCCAGGGCCAGGTCGTGGTGGAGGTGCCTGCGGTGGTGGTCTCGGTACTGCCCGCCGAGGACCTCCGCGCCGCCTTCGCCGACCTTGCCGCGGCCGTCCGCGCCGCCGCGGGACCGGCGGACGGCGTGCTCGGGCGCGATCTGGCGGCCGCGTTGCCGGTGCTCGCCCGCAACGCCCTGGAGCACGGCGAGTTCGCCGAACTGGAGGCGATCCTGCGTGACGGTCTGGCCGACCGGGTCAACCGCCAGGGGCACTGGCCGGACTACCTCGCCGTGACCCGAGTGCTGATCGACGCGCTGGACGCGCAGGGCGACCACGCGGGCGGTGTCGCCCTGCGGTGCCGGCTCGTCCGCAAGGTCGCGCAGCAGGGCGACCTGGAACTCGCGGGCGCGCTGCTGCACGAGGCGGAGCAGCGGGTCGGCGAGCACGGCTCGGCGAAGACCCGGGCCGAACTGCACTCGCACCGCGCGTTCCTGGCCCTCCGCCAGGGCGACTCCGCGTACGCCGAGCGCGAGGCGCGGCGAAGCGTCGAGCTGTACGCCGAACAGCAGGACGAGCACGGGCAGTTCGTGGGGCTGAAGCTGCTCGGCAACATCCACCTGCGGCTCGGTGAGCACGAGGTCGCCGCCGAGCACTTCCGGTCCGCGCTCGACCGCGCGACGCCGGCCGACGCGCCGCAGCGGCTGGAGGCCGAGATCAACCTCGCGCTGTGCGACATGGAATCAGGGCGTCCGGAACAGGCGGCCGCTCGACTGGACGCCCTGATCAACCGGATGTGGGCGGGCACCGACACCGAACTCCCGCGCGCACTGCACCTGCGGGCACTGCTCGCCGAAGAGGCCGGGTTCCCCGCGCAGGCCCTGCACCTGGTCCGCCGCGCCGCGGCGGAGTGGGCCCGCGACCCGGCGGTGCGGGAGGCGGTCGCGCGCACGCTGTGGCGGATGGAGCGCTTCGGCGCGGGACACTCGAAGTGGACGGCACCGGGTCCGGTGCCGGGTTCGGAGATCACGTGAGCACGGTCGATCGCGAGCAGGTGCTCTACACGTTCCGGAAGGCCCAGGTCCCCCAGCGGTACCTGGACTTCTTCGAGCGGTGCGCCCCGGAGGGGTTGACCGCGCCCACGCTGGACGCGCTCGGGCGGTACGTCAAGCACACCTCGCGGCGCAGCGCGAAGGACGAGACCGTGTCCGATCCCGCGGAATCGGACCCGGGTCGGGAGCTGCTCTCCGGCTGGGAGGCCGACGGCGGCACCACCGCGGATCTGATGAAGTTCATCGCGGTGGTCGAGTACACCGTGCGGGCCGTCTACCGGGGCCCCGGCCCCGGGATCGCGGAGCTGACGGCCTTCTGGTCCACCGGCGGGCACGACCTCTCCGAACTGGGCGACTTCCTGCCGCAGACGGACAAGGAAGTGATAACGGACCTCTCCGGATGAACGAGGACGCCCAGTTCGTGAACGGGGACGCCCGGCTCGCCGACCTGCTCCGACACGCGCGGGACCACGTTCCCCACTACCAGCGCGCCCTGCGCGGAGCGCGGATCACCGACGCCACCGCACCGGACGTACTGCGTGGCCTCCCCCTGTTGCCCCGGGCCGAGGTGCGCGCGGCACATGCCCGCCTGTGGTCCGCCGAAGGCGACACCACGACGTGGCGGCGCAGCCGCACCAGCGGCACGAGCGGCCTGCCCGTCGAGGTGCTCGTGGACCAACGGGCGCAGGAGTTCGAGAGGGCCGTGCTGGGCAGGCGGGTCTCGGTCCTCGCGCCGGACGCGCGCGACCCGGACCTCGCCGTCTTCCACCTCACCCTGCACGCGAGCGCGACCACGCGGAGCCTGGCGTACCCGGGTCGGGTGCCGGGTCGCCTGGTGAAGTGGAACCTCAGCCGCGCGTGGCGGTTGCCCGAGGCCCGCTTCGCGGAGTGCGTGCGCGAGGTGCGGGGGCAGGTCGTGACGGGTATGCCGTGGGTGCTGTCCGCGATCGCCGATCGCGTCGGGTCGTCCGCACCGCTGGGCGCGGCGCTCGTGGTGATGTCCGGTGAGACCGTGGACGAGGCGGTGCGGGAGCGCGTGAGCGCCGCGTTCGGTTGCCCCGCGACCGCCATGTACGTGACCGCGGAGGTCGGGATCGCCGGGGTGCTGTGCGAGGCCGCACCGGTCTACCACGCCGCCGAGGGCGTGGCGGTGGAACTGGTGGACGACCGGGGCGACCCCGCAGAGGAGGGCGCGGTGGTGCTGACCTCTACCGTGAACCGGGCGATGCCGCTGCTGCGGTACGTGGTCGGCGACCGGGCGCGGTGGGTTGACGGCGCCTGTTCGTGCGGTGAGGCGGGTCGGCGCTTCCGGCTGGACGGCGCTCGCGTCACCCGCGTGGTCGCGACGGGTGGGACGGGGCGGCGCACCACGACGCTCGACTTCACCAAGCTGCTCACCCACCTCGACCTGGTGGGCGTGGACGTCGCACAGGACGACGACGGTGTCGTGGAGGTGCGCCACGACACCGGGTCACCGGTACCCACGACCGCCGCGACGATGATCGCGGCCGCAGCACGCGGCATGCTCGGACCGGCGACCCGGGTGGTGGTGCGGGCCCGACCACCGGTCCCGGACGGTCCGGGGGCACTGGACCCGCTGGTCGCGCTGGGTCCACCCGCGCTCGAACCCGGGGAGGTGGCCGACTGGGCGCGCACCAGGCTGGCCGACGAAGCCGGGGTTCGAGCCGCGGTGCTGACCGGGTCGTTCCTGTCCGCGGAGACGTTCACCAGGCACAGCGACATCGATCTGGTGGTGCTCGTGACCGACGACAGCCCCCGTTGGGTGCACCTGGCCCGCTCGATGCACCGGCACGTCGCCGGGCTGAGGGTCAACGTCGACACTGCCGCGGCGCTGTCCGGTGCGCCGCTCCTGCGGGCCAGGCTCCTGTCCGAGCGCCTCCCCGTGCTGGGCGACCTGGAGGACTGCGGCGTGGTGTTCCCCGCGCGCCGGGAACTGCTGGCGGCCGCAGGACCGTGGTTCCAGGAAGTGAGAGCGGTGCTGTGGACGCAGCTCACCGCGGCGTCCCCGCACGCCGATCCGGTGTGGGTCGCCTGGCTGGTGGCGCGCACCGTGCTGAACGCGCTGCGCTACCACCACCTCGTGCGCGGGGGGACCACCACGGAAGCAGGAGCGGTCCTCGACGCCGCCGAACTGGACGGCGTGCCCGGCGTGCGCGAGGCGCGGGCGACCCTCGACGTGGCCGCAGAACGCCGACCGCCCTTGCCGGTGGAGTGGGGCGGCGGTGAGGCCGCCCTCCTGGGCGGGCTGCGGATGCTGGGCTGGGTGCGTTCGAGCCTGCCCGCGGTGCCGTGACGCGCTCTTTCGTGTTGCGGTTCGTCGTGGCGGGCGGGAGCGGTGCGGTGGGATGATCGTCGGGTCGGGGTGCGCGCCGTCGTGGGGGCGGCGGTCGTGCCCGGCTCGGCGACGGGGGACGGATGACCGATGCGGACCTGCCCGGTTTCTACCGCGACGCGGACGGGGCGGCCACGGTGGGCCGGGACCGCACGTTGCGGTGGAACCGGCTGCGGCTGGTGGGGGCCGTCCTCGCGGCGCTCGGGGGCGCGCTGAGCTGGAAGCTCGGGGCGGTGCAGGTGTGGGCGGTCGTGGCGGTGCTGGGGTTCGCGCTGGCGCTGCTCGTCGAGGTCGTGCTGGCGTTCACCCACCCGGAGGAGGACTGGTACCGGGGGCGGGCGGTCGCGGAGGGGGTCAAGACGCTGGCGTGGCGGTTCGCCGTGGCGGGTGACCCGTTCCCGCTCGACCTGGACGCGCGGGCGGCGCGGACGGCGCTCCGGTCGCGCGTCCGGGAGGTGCTGGCGCGGGGGCGGGACCGGGTGGCGCTGGCGGCGGACGACCCGTACACCACCGAGCGCATGGTGGAGCTGCGCGGGTTGCCGTTCGAGCAGCGGCGGGCCGCCTACCGGCAGCACCGGGTGCGGGAGCAGAAGTCCTGGTACACGGCCAGGGCACGGGACAACGCCCGGCTCGCGCTGCGCTGGCGGGTGGGGTTGATCGTCGGGGAGCTGGTCGCGCTGGGCCTGGCCGGCTGCCGCGCGCTGGGGCTGTGGGAGCTGGACCTGTCGGGCGTGCTGGCGGCGGCGGTGGCGGCCGGGGCGGCGTGGATGGGGCTCAGGCGGCACTCGGCGCTGGCGGCGACGTACGCGGCGGCGGCGCGGGAGCTGGCGATGGTGGACGACGAGCTGCGCGACGTGGACGAGGACGGGTGGGCCGCGGCGGTGGCCTCCGCCGAGGAGGCGGTCAACCGCGAGCACGCGCTGTGGCTGGCTTCCCGGCCCGCGGAATCCTGACACCCATCGGGTCCTGCCGCCCACCGGGCACGCCGCGGGCGGCAGCCCGCCGGTCCAGCCACTCCAGGATCGCCCGGTTCGTCTCGTCCGGCTTCTCCTGCTGGATCCAGTGGCCGCAGTCCAGGCCGACCACTTCCGCGTCGGGCACGAACTCCGTCAGTCGTTCGGACCTCAGGACCGCGTCACGGTCGCCGTAGACCATGAGCGCGGGCTGCCGGACGACCGGGTCCACGTCGGCCAGCAGGCGCCAGTTGCGGTCGAGGTTGCGGTACCAGTTGATGCTGCTCGTGAAGCCTGTCGACTCGAAGGCGGAGACGAAGACGGCCAGTTCGAGGTCGCTCATGACGGGCTCGCCGAGGGGCGTCTCCGCCCTGGCGAGGTTGATCATCGCCATACCCGGCTGAGGCGGTGTCGGGGGCTGGTTCTTCCGGAACATGTTGCGCAGGAACCGGGCCGTGTGCTCGTCGAGCACGGCGTCTGCGACGCCCGGCCGCCGGTTGAAGTGGACGAAGTAGAAGTCGGCGCCGAGCACGGCCTCCATGGACTCGATCCAGGGCACCTCTCCGCGCTCTTGGTAGGGCAGGCTCAGCGCCACCACGCCGTTCACCCGGTCCGGGTGCAGCAGGGTCAGGCCCCAGACGACGAACGCGCCCCAGTCGTGGCCGACGAAGGTGGCGTCCTCGTAGCCGTAGTGGTCGAGGAGGGCGACGAGGTCGCCCGACAGGTGCTCGATGTCGTAATCCGTCACTTCGGCAGGACGGGACGAGTTGCCGTAGCCCCGCTGGTTGGGGACGATGACGTGGTAGCCCGCCGCGGTCAGGGCCGGCACCTGGTGGCGCCAGGAAAAAGCGTGCTCCGGCCAGCCGTGACAGAGCACGATGGGCCTTCCCGCGTTCTCCCGTCCCGCTTCGAAGACCTCCAGTTCCACACCGTTGACGGGCACGAGGGCGGGTTCGGGAAAGACGGTCGGATCGAACATCGCACTTCCTCTCTGTCGTTCGGGGCATCGGCGTCGGCGCGGCTGACGGCCGATGCGGTCGTGTCGCCATCGTGCCGACCGAAACAGGTCACCCCATGACCGGTTTCCCGTGGGAGTGTTGGCGCTGTGCGAGCCGACCGGCTGATGGCCCTCCTCCTGCTGCTGCAACAGCGCGAGCAGCTCACGGCGGCGGCCGTCGCCCGGGAGCTGGAGGTCTCCGAGCGCACCGCCCGCCGTGACTTCGACGCCCTGGCCATGGCCGGCGTGCCCGTCTACTCCACACGGGGCCGGGGCGGCGGCTGGCGCCTCGTGGGCGGCGCCCGCACCGACCTGTCCGGGCTGACCGCGAGCGAGGCCCGCGCCCTGTTCCTGGTCGCCGGCCCGGCCTCGGCTGCGACGCCGGCCGTGAAAGCGGCGCTGCGCAAGCTCGTCCGCGCCCTGCCGGAGCCCTTCCGGGTGCAGGCCGAGGCGGCGGCGTCGTCGCTGGTCGTGGACCCGCGACGGTGGGGGTCGGGCCGGGTCGAGCACCGGCCGCCGCCCCGCTTCCTCGACGAGCTCCAGGACGCGGTGATCCGCGGCGTCCAGGTGCGGCTCGGCTACGTCGACGGCAACGGCGCCGAGACCGAGAGGACCACCCACCCGCTGGGCATCGTCGCCAAAGGCCCGTGGTGGTACCTCGTCTGCAACACCGACGCCGGCCGGCGGACCTTCCGGGTCGACCGCGTGTCGTCCGCCGACCCGACCGGTGATCCCGTGCAGCGACCCGACGACTTCGACCTCGCCGAGAGCTGGCGCGAGATCGCCGACGAGGTCGAACGCAGGCGGACGCCCCTGGAGATCCGGGCGACCTGCGCACCCGACGGGATGGCGCGGCTCCGGATGGTGCTCGGCGACCGGCTCGAGGTCGGAGGTCCCGCGCCCGACGGCCGCATCGAGGTCGTGATCCGCGGCTACAACGAGTACGCGCTCGCCGGCGAGCTCGCCGGGCTGGTCGAATGGCTCGAGGTGACCGGCCCCGGGGGTGTGCGGGACCACTTGGCCTCGATCGGCACCGCACTCGTCGAACGGTACGGCTGAGACCTGCCCGTCGCTGATCTCCTGCGGCGCGTTCGGCAGGTGGGGTCGGAGCGGGGCGACGCCTGCGCCCGCCACAGCCTGCGTCCGCCACAGCCGGCACCCGCCGCCGGACAGGCCATAGGGTGGTCCGGGTGGACGTGGCGGTGGTGACCGGGGCGGCGCGCGGGTTCGGGTTCGAGGTCGCGCGGCGGCTGCGGGGACGCGGGTACGAGGTGGTGCTGACCGACGTCGACGGGTCCGTGGTCGAGGTCGCGGCGTCGATCGGCGGGCACGGGGTGGTGTCGGACGTGCGCGACCCGGCCGCGCACCGGGCCGTCGCCGGGGTGGCCGCCGGGATCGGGCGGTTGGCGCTGTGGGTGAACAACGCCGGCGTGCTGGTCACCGGGGACGCGTGGGAGCACGGTGACGACGCCGTGCGGCGGCTGGTCGAGGTGAACCTGCTCGGGGTGGTGCACGGCAGCCTGGTCGCGGTGGAGGCGATGCGGGCCACCGGCGGCACGGTGCTCAACATCGCGTCGATGTCGGCCTACGGGCCGGTGCCGGGGTTGGCGCTGTACGCGGCGACGAAGGCCGGCGTGCTGAACTTCGGCCTGGGGCTCCAGGGCGACCTGCGGCGGGCCGGGGTGCCGATCAGGGTGCTGACCTGCTGCCCGGACGTGGCGGACACGGCGATGGTGCGCGAGGTCCGGCCGGACCCCGGCTCGGCGATCCTGTTCGCGAACGTCTCGCTGCTGTCGGCGTCGCGGGTGGCGGACGCGGCGGTGTCGATGCTCGACGGCCGGCGGCTGGTGCGGGCGGTGCCGCCGTGGCGGGCGGGGGTGGCGCGGGCGGGCGCGGTGCTGCCGTCGGTCGGCCTGCGGGCGTTGGAGCTGATGCGCCGGTGGGGCGAGCGCAGGCGGTGACGGGGCGCGGGGGGCGGCCGGCGGTACCGCTCCCCCGCGCCCTGGTCAGCGGTCCACCCTCCCGGCCTGCTCGGCGAACAGCTCCCCGATCCGCTCCAGCGGCACGTCGTGCTCGGCCAGTTCCACCGCGACCCGTTCGAAGGCCAGCAGGAACCCGCCGATCTCCGGGCGCGGCAGCACCGCGGTGTCCGCCATGAGCCCGAGCCGCATCCGCTCCGGCGTGCCCCGCACGTCGAGGTAGAGGAGCATGTTCTCGGCGTCGGAGGTGGCGGGCCAGGTCAGCTCGGTCGCGCCGGGGTCGGGGCGGGCCGTGCCGCGCGGCCGGGGCAGGGTGGACCACATGTCGTTGAACTGGGTGCCCGGTTCGAGGACGCCGCCCCACGCGCGGACGACCTGGGCCGCCGCCCGGTTGTCGTAGCGGGCGTGGGCGCGGGCGTCGGACATGGTCCGCGCGGCACGTCCCAGCAGGTCGGCGAAGGAGTCCGCGCGCAGGTCGGCCACGGTGTGCACCACCTGGTTCAGCGTGGTGACGCTGCCCATCAGCTCGGGGGTGGCGCGGTTGCCCTGCATGACGTCCAGCCGGTGCAGCGGTCCGGGGCAGGCGCAGCGGACCAGCGCGGTGGTGACGGCCAGCAGGAGCACCGACGTGGTGACGCGGTACCGGCGGGCCGCGGCGCGCACGGCCACCGGCAGGACGTCGGACTCCAGGTCGGCGCCCACGTACCGGGGGGACCCGGGGTCGGCGCGGGCCGGGGTGGCGGGCGGCATCCGGTCCAGCGCGGCCCGCAGGTGCCGCAGCGCGTCCACGCCGAGCAGCTGGCCGTCGGGCGAGCGCTCGGCGAGCGCGATGTCGACCGGTTGCAGCGCCGGGCGCGGCGGGGGTGGCGGGACGCCGTCGACGCGGGCCTGGAGCAGGGCGGTCAGCTCGGCGGCCAGCAGGTCGGTGGCGGTGTGGTCGGCGGCGAGGTGCGAGAAGACGATCACGACCAGCACCGGGATGCCCTCGTGCAGCGCGACGGACAGCCTGATCGGCAGTTCGCGGTCGTGGTCGAACGGGGTGGCGCTGCCGCGCCGCCAGCAGGTGGCCACGACGTCGCTGAACTCGACCGGGTCGTCGGCGGGCCGGTCGTGCACGGTCACCGGCAGCGTGCCCGAGCCCAGCACCTCCTGGGTGACCTCGCCGTTGGGGCTGGTGCGGAAGTGGGTGCGCAGCGACTCGTGCCGCAGCACGAGTTCGCCGAGCACGTCGAGCACGTCGCCGACCTCCAGCAGGAGCGGCACGGGCAGCCACTTGGTGAGGAAGAAGAACGGCTTGATCTCGGGCAGCCACCCGTGGATGCCGTCCCAGGTGCCCTGCTGCCCCCAGGTCACGGGGCCGGTGCGGGCCCGGCCGCCGTGGAACTCGACCCGGGCGGCGCTCTCGGTGATCACGTCGGCACCACCTCGGGGGTCCGGTCGAACAGGACGCGGCGCAGGCACAGCACCGAGTAGGTCAGGCCGGCCGTCCAGCCCGCGACGACCGCCCACATCACCGCCTCGATGCCGAACACGCCGTTGAGCAGGTAGGCGAACGGGATCTGCACGACGACGAACGCGATGACGGTGCAGACCAGCGGCGCGGTGGTGCGGCGCGAGCCGTTGAGGTGCCCGTGCAGCACCACCATGACCGTGTAGAGGGCGAAGAACGGGAAGATGATCAGCAGGTAGCGCTCGGTCAGGTCGCGGGTGGCCGGGTCGTCGGTGAACACGGCGGCGATGGGGCCGCGGGCGAGCAGCACGGCCGCGGACACGACGGCGGTGAGCGCGACGGTCAGGCCGAGGGTCTGGAGCAGCCCCTGCCGGGCCCGCGCCGGGTCGTGCGCGCCGAGGTTCTGCGCGGTGAACGCGGTGACGGCGCCGGAGAGGTCCAGGAACAGCATCGCGGTGAACTGCTCGATCCGGGACACGACGGTGAACGCGGCGAGCACGACCGGCCCGAACGCCTGGATGATCCAGACCAGCACCATGATCCCCAGGGCGAGGATGATGTGCTGGCTGGCCAGCGGGAACCCGAGCCGCACGGCGTCGCGCAGCTCCCGCGCCACGGCGGGCCGGTCCCCCGTGCGGGGCACCGGGTAGGCGCGGCGGGCGTGCAGCAGGCCGACGACGAGCGCGGCGGTGGCGGCGATCGCCGTGGCCAGGGCCGCGCCGCCGACGCCCATCCCGAGCCCGGCGACGAACAGCATCACCAGCACGGCGTTGGCGATGCTGCCGAAGCCCGCCACCCACATCGCGGCCCGCGAGTCGCCCAGGCCGCGCAGGTAGGCGCTGACCGCGGCGGACCCGAAGAGGCCGGGGAAGCCCAGCGACAGCACGCCGATGAACTCCGCGCAGGCGTCGGCGAGCGGGCCGTGGATGCCCATGAGCCCGAGCACGGGCCGGGCGAGGACGGTGGCCAGCACGACGCAGCCCACCGACCACACGGCGGTGAGCAGGGCCAGCGAGAGCACGACGCCGCGCCGCTCGCCGTCCTGCTGCGCGCCGCGCAGGTGCGCGAGCCGGATGGTGAACGCCGTGCCCAGGCCGATGAACATGGCGTTGAGCAGGTAGAACAGCGGCCCGGCCGCGCCGACGGCGGCCAGGCCCTCCACGCCGACGTAGTGGCCGACGACGATGCTGTCGACCAGCACGTAGCCCTGCTGGAGCAGGTTGGCGGCGGTGAGGGGCAGCGCGAAGCCGAGGACGCGGCGCAGCGGCGGCCCGGTGGTCAGGTCGGTCATCAGGCGACTTCCGTGGCGGCGAAGTCGGCGAGGTCCTCGACGTGGTAGGCGATCTCGGCGATGGTGCGGTCGGCGAGCAGGTCGGCCACGTCGTAGCTCACGCCGTGGCAGACGGCGATGGTGCCGGCGACCGTGGCGGCCATGATGGAGTCGCCGCCGAGGTCGAAGAAGTCGGCCTCCACGTCGAGGGTCTCGTAGCCGAACGCCAGCGCGAGGCACTGGGCGACGGTGCGCTCGGTGTCGCTGTAGTCGCCGCCGGGGCGGCCCTCCAGCTCGACGGACACGGCGGCGACGGTGGCGCGGGTCTTCTCCGACGCCTTGAGCAGCCGCTGCTCCAGCGCCTGCATCTCCTTCTCCACCTTGACCTCGATGTCGGGCGACAGGGCGACGTCGTAGGAGCGCAGCAGGTGGATCAGCTCGCCGCGGTAGTTCAGCTCGCCCGCGAACAGCCGGGAGCGGTCCGAGCGCAGGCCCGCGTCGAGCACGGACAGGCCGACCTTGGTGGGCAGCGCCTTGAACATGGTGTCGCCGTTGGTGCCGAAGTCGACGGCCATGCCGATCTCCTTCCAGGCGACCCAGTCGAGCGCGATGACGTGCGTCGGCCCGCCGGCGCGGTGCCGGGCGAGGTTGTCCAGGTAGTAGTTGGCGGCGGCGTAGTCGGCCTGGCCGGGCGCGGGGAAGACGGAGGCCACCGAGGAGAAGTGGGCGATGAAGTCCGGCCGGTCGTCGGCGGTGAGCTGGTCGAG
Source organism: Saccharothrix sabaoui (assembly GCF_051756985.1). Lineage (NCBI taxonomy): Bacteria > Bacillati > Actinomycetota > Actinomycetes > Pseudonocardiales > Pseudonocardiaceae > Saccharothrix > Saccharothrix sabaoui. Next base: position 5,479 of record NZ_JBPKJK010000063.1, on the reverse strand, counting down.
CACGAACGCGGCGTGCAGCTTGGCGCGCACGACGCGGTCGAAGTCCTCGGTCCGGCGGAACATCACGGTGCTGCCGCCGGGCAGGCCGGCGGCGTGCACGATGCCGTCGACCCGGCCGTGGTCGCGGCGCAGGGCGGTGACGGCCCCGGCGAGGGAGTCGGGGTCGCCCGCGTCGGCGGCGAGGACGACGACGGTGGCGCCGAGGGCTTCGAGCTCGCGCACGGCCTCGACGCGCTTGGCGGCGGCGGAGCCGGTGGGCACGGCGGTGAGGTCGTCCCACCGCTCGCGCGGCGGCACGCCGGAGCGGCTGAGCAGGGCGAGCGTCACGCCGGGTCGGGCGGTGGCGAAGTCCTTCGCCACGGCGAGGCCGAGCGCGCCGGTGCCGCCGGTGATCAGGTAGGTGCCGTCCGGCTTGAGGTAGTCGCGGGCCTCGGTCCCGGTCACCTCGGGGACCTCGACGAACACCTCGCGCAGCCGCTTGTCGCCGCGCAGCAGGAACACGCCGTACTGCTCGGTGAGGACCTCGGCGCGCAGCGCGGCGGGCGGCACGGCCGGGTCGACGTCGACGTGCTTGACCTTGATGTAGGGGTACTCGCGGCCGACGACCTTGCCGAAGCCGACCAGCGCGGCGTTCTCCACCACGGCCGGGTCGCCGTCGGCGGCGCACACCGCGCCCCTGGTCAGCACCGCGAGGTCGACCTTGACGCCCGCCGCCATGAGCGCCTTGGTGAGCAGGAACAGGCTGTCGAGGTTCTTGGCGGTGCGCCGCTGCACCTCGGCGACGTCGGTCGCCGGGGCGTCCTCGAAGGCCAGGGCGTGCACGAGGTGCGTGACGCCGTCGCCGACGACGCGGGCGACCTGCTCGTGGGCTGCGGGGTCGGTCGGGTCGAACGGCGTGCCGGGGTCGACGTCCTCGCCGATCCGCAGGAAGCGCACGTCGCCCAGGCCGGCGGCGGTCAGCACCGCCTCGGCGTCGGTGTCCGGGTCGACCAGGGCCAGCACGGTGGCGGGCCGCGCGGCGGGCGGCGCCGGCGTGGTCTCCTGGAACTCCACGTCGTGCGTCACGGGGTGGCGCTCGTCGGTGGTGGCGATGTTCATGTTCTCGCGCCAGGTGTCGGGGAACTGCACCCAGGCGAGGGTCTCGTCGAAGGCGTAGGACGGCAGGCGCACGATCCGCGGTCGCCGGTCGCCGAGCAGGGAGCGCCAGTCGACGACGCCGCCGCGCAGGAACGCCCGGCCCTGGTCGCCCAGCGGCCCGTCGGGCAGCGGCGCGGGGCGTTCGGCGAGCAGTTCGACCAGCTTGTGCCGCAGGTCGGCGGCGTCGGTGGTGGTGACGGCGACGCGGTGCCGGTGGCTGCCGCGCGAGACCTGCGAGGTGTGGCAGACGTCGGCGATGTCGACGCCGTCCAGGCCGCCGGCGTCGATGAACCGGACGTGGCGCTCGACCGTGCGGACCAGGGACTTGATCGTGGCGGCGCTGAGGGTGAACAGGTGCTCGCCGGCGGAGGCGGGCCGGTCGTCGACGGCGGTGAACTCCTCCACGACGACGTGCGCGTTGGCGCCGCCCAGGCCGAAGGCGCTCACGCCGGCGCGGCGCGGCCCGTCGGGCTCCCACGGGGCCAGCTCGGTCGGCACGTAGAGCGGGCCGGAGGCGAAGTCGAGCTTCGGGTTGGGGGTGCCGAAGTTCGCCTGCGGCGGGATTGCCTTGTTGCGCAGCACGGCGATGGCCTTGATCAGGCCGATCACGCCGGAGCCCTCGAACAGGTGGCCGACGTTGGCCTTGACCGTGCCGACGGCGCAGAAACCGCGGTCGGCGGTGTGCTTGGCGAACGCCCGCTTCATGCCCTCGTGCTCGATGGGGTCGCCGACGCGGGTGGCGGTGCCGTGCGCCTCGAAGTAGCCGATGGTGCGCGGGTCGACGCCCGCGTTGTCCCAGGCGGCCAGCAGCAGGTCGGCCTGCGAGTCGGAGTCGGGGTTGGTGATGCCCTCGGTGTTGCCGTCGTGGTTGACGGCGCTGCCCTTGATCACCGCGTACACCTGGTCGCCGTCGGCGAGGGCCTGGTCCAGGCGCTTGAGCACGACCGCGCCGGAGCCCTCGCCGAAGCCGGTGCCGTCGGCGGCCTCGTCGAAGGTGCGGGTGACGCCGTCGGAGGACTCGATGCCGATGTTGGAGTGGCGGTGCTTGACCGGGGCGAACACGATGCGCGCGCCGCCGACGACGGCCATGTCGCAGTCGCCGACCAGCAGGGCGTTCTTGGCCTGGTGCACGGCGACGAGGGTGGCCGAGCAGGCGGTGTCGACGACCATGCTGGGGCCGCGCAGGTCCAGGTGGTGCGACAGCCGGTTGGCCAGCATCACCGGGATGTTGCCGGTGATGGCCTGCTGCCCGACCGACGGGTCGACGCGGCTGATGTAGTCGAGGTAGGTGGAGCCGGGGTTGACGGCGAAGCCGACGAACACGCCGGTGCGGCTGCCGCGCAGCCGGTCCAGCGAGTAGCCCGCGTCCTCGAACGCCAGGTACATGGCGCGCAGCACCATGCGGTGGTGCGGGTCGGTGAGCGTGGCCTGGCGGGGGTTCATGCCGAACGCGGCGTGGTCGAAGTGGTCGACGACGTCGAGGAAGTAGCCGTTGTGGTAGTCGATGTCCGGCTCGTCGAGCGGGTCGATGCTGGTGGCGCGCTGGTAGCGGATGTACTCGGCGAGCTTCTCCGCGCGGTCGGGCGGGAACGGGCGGCTGGTGCTGGTGCCGGTGCTGATCAGCTGCCAGAAGGAGTCGAGGTCGGTGGCGCCGGGGACGTCCACCGAGAGGCCGACCACCGCGATGTCCTGGTTCATGGGTGTTTTCCCCTCAGTGGATCTTGTTGACGAGCGAGGTGAGCGTCTGGCCGTGGACCTCGTCGAAGTCGGTGACGCCGGCCGCGCGCAGGGTCTTGACGGCGGCCACCCACTCGACGGGCGCGGACAGCTGGCGGGCGAGCAGGTCGGGGCCGTCGAACAGGCCGCCGGTGACGCTGGAGACGACCGGGGTGGTGGCGGGCCGGAAGTCGAACTCGGCGAGCACGGCCCGGAACTCGGCCTCGGCGGGCGCCATCAGCGGGGTGTGGAACGGGCCGCTGACGTTGATCGGCACGACGCGGGAGCCCGGCAGCGCGGCGATGGCCTTGCCCGCGACGGCCAGCTCGGCGCGGTCGCCCGCGATGGTGGTCTGGGTGTCGGCGTTGAGGTTCGCGACGAACACCTTGGTCAGGCCGGTCTCGACCAGCGCCCGGCGGACGAACGCGGCGGGCACGCCCTGCACGGCGGACATGCCGCCGCCGGTGATGCCCGACATCAGCTCGGCGCGCCGCTTGACCAGCCGCAACCCGTCGGCGAGGTCGAGCACGCCCGCGGCGACCAGCGCGTTGTACTCGCCGAGGCTGTGGCCGGCGAAGTAGGCGTGGCCGGGGTGCTCGGCGGTGCGCTCGACGCCCAGCAGGGCGTTGACGAAGAACACCGCGGGCTGGGCGTAGCGGGTGTCGCGCAGCCGGCGCTCGGGGTCGCGCAGGCACAGCTCCTCGATGGAGTACCCGAGGATGTCGTCGGCGAGGGCGGTGGCCTCGGGGTGGCGGGAGAACAGCTCCGCGCCCATCCCCTTGCGCTGCACGCCCTGGCCCGGGAAGAGAAGGCACTGCACGGCGGTTCTCCTATCCAACTCGGCGGGGTGGTCGGACCGATTCGAAGCGCACCCGCGTGCGCAGGGACTCGCGGGTGAAGCGGCGGGCGCCCGCGCCGGGCCCGCAGTCGAGGATCCGGGTCACCTCGGCGTCGGCCACGGCGTGGCCGGCGGCGGGTGCCCAGTCGATGGGGCGGACGAAGACCTGCCGGAGGTACTCGTCCACGAGGTCGTCGGCGTGCTGGAGGTTGCGCGGCCCGTCGGCGGCGTAGACCGGGATCGCGAGCCGGTCGGGGGTGGGCCACGGGCCGGTGAAGTCGGCGTCGGCGCGCACCCGGTCCACCACGGGCGCCAGGGCCGGGGTGTGGAAGGGGATCGTGTTGGGCAGGAACGCCCAGGTCACGCCGGGGCGTTCGAACTCGGGGCGGGCCGCGCGCAGGGCGAGCAGCGCGGCGGTGGGTCCGCTGAGGACGTGCGCGGTGGGCGCGTTGAGCAGGCCGAGCGTGACGGTGGTGGCGGGTGCGCCGGCTGTGTCGGCTGTGTCGGCTGTGTCGGCTGTGCCGGTCAGCAGGTCGTCGAGCTCCTCGCGGGACATGCCGGTGACCGACGCCATGGGGCCGGGCGCGGCGCCCCTGCTTCCCCGGTAGGCGGCGACGAGGGCCGGGTCCGGCTCGGGGTCGGGCGCGACCTGGTGGGCGCGGACGAGGCTGACCACGACGAGCCTGACCGAGGCGGCGACCAGGTCCAGGAACTCGTCGAGCCGGGTGGGCCGCAGTCCCGCGACGACGGCGGCCTGCAGGCCGATGCTGTGGCCGAGCGCGGCGACGACGCCGTCCGCCGGGCCCCACGCGGCCGGCTGGAGGTGGCAGAGCTGGTGCACGTGGACGCACGCGCCGGCCGCCGTGGAGTCCAGGGCGGGCGGGTCGACGCCGTCGAGCCATTTCTCCAGCGGCAGCCCGCCGGGCAGCGCGACCGGTCCGAGGTATTCGGCGGCGGCGTCCAGCGCGTACTGCACCGCGGTGAAGAACGCGGTGTTCTCGGGACGTGCGCGCAACGTTCGCAGGGTTGTTATCAAAGTGTCGTTGTTCCCACCGAGACCGTCGAACAGCAATAGGGAGCGCATGGCACCTCGACCCGTTCCGGGCAGCAGGGGACGGACCGGGTTCGACCCCGCGTGCGGGGCCGACACCTGGTCAGATGTGTTAACAGGAGGTCAATGGGTAATTGCTCGGATGCGACGGACCGATAGGCCACACCTATGGGGCCGGGGTCTCCATTCGCCTTTTTGATGACGGGCCCGCAGCCCGTTCCGGTGTTCTCCTCGGTCGATCGTCGTGTTTCCGAACGCGGCGTTACGCTAATCGCGAGGAGTGTTCACGACAATTGTCCGCCCAGTGACCGAAGACATGTCCGGAACCGAACCACCCGGCTCGGTCGGAACAGCGGAAGTCCCTCACCTGCGCAATCGGGGCCGTCCCGTACCGGTACCGCTTGTCCGCAGACCTGCGGGGCGGGTACGGGAGCACGTAGCGCGCCCCTCGCCCGCCTCCGGGCTCCCGAACGCAGAACTCGGGGGTCCTGAACGCAGGACTCACGCGTCGCGAGCGTCGGACTCTCGGGTCCTGAGCGTTGGACTCTCGGGTCGCCGACGCATGACTCGCCCGGGTCGACCCACCGCTCGCCGGCGAGTCATGCGCTCGTGACGCGCGAGTCATGCGTTGGGGACGGGTGAGTCGTGCGCTCGTGGCGGGTGGGTCGTGCGGTGGGGACGCCGCTGGTCCGGGCCGGTGCGGAGGGTGCCGCAGCGGAGGGTGGAGTGGCGGTGGG